>JBDGYW010000106.1:0-12374 GCA_039588935.1 Gemmatimonadota bacterium
CAGCCGGGATCTCGATGCTCGCTCGCTTCTCGGCCATGCGCGACCGGGTTCCAACGCATGAACTGCTGGAACGGCTCCTCCACGATACCGGGTATCTGGCACACCTGCAACTCATGGGAGAAGACAAGAACCAGGCTATTGTCAACATGTTTCGACTCCTGCGGCTGGCACGCAACTCTTCACGACTCAGCACGACACAGTTTCTCAGATTCATCACTCAATGCCGGGACACAGGTAGCGAAGTCACCGATCCAATCGTGCCGCGGAAGGACGCGGTGACAATCACGACCACGCATAGCGCAAAGGGGCTCGAATGGAAGGTCGTGTTCTGGGGAGGTCTCGGTTTGGGTCTCAACACGAAGGACTCCCGCAAGGTCCTGATCGGACGCGATACTATCGCGCTGCGTCACCCTGGCGCCGAGACCCAGCCTGATCACTACGACTCGCTACAATCCTTACAGACACTTGAAAGTCTGGCTGAGGAAAAGCGTCTCTGGTACGTGGCTACCACGCGAGCGATCGAACGCCTGATTCTATGCGGGGTCTCCGCAGCCCGAATCCGCACGGACAAGCAAACACAGACAGCAGACTTCATCCTCTCAGGTTTGAGAGGCGTGTCCGCGAACGACGGCTCGTCCTTCAACTACGATAGTGCCGCAGGTGAACCGTTCGAGGGTTTCGTCCGTGTCGTCGATACGGAAGCGCTTGCCGAACCGGATTCTCCAATAGAGGCTCCCACACCCTATTCACCCGATTCACTGCCACCGATCATCGAGCCGATTACCGTGCCCGCCGGACGGCCGAAGCACTCTGCCACCGAGTACCTCGCGTTCTCTACCTGTCCGCGTCGCCACTGGCTCAAGTACACTCTCGGCATTCGAGAGCCGGCGATTGACAGTGCGCACTCCGATTCGCTCATGAGCGCAATCTCCCGCGGCGTGATTGTGCACGACGTTTTGGAACGGCTGCGAGAGAATACCGAGTTGGATGAACTACTCGATGACGCGATTCGGAGGAGTGACGAGAATGCGCCGAGCCCGGGGACGCGACTCGGTGCCGAGTACCGCGATCACTTGAAGGAGGAAATCAAACGCGTCGCCAACCACCCGGACTACCGCGCGATAGCCGAGCTGCCCGATGCCCGAAACGAGCTGGCGTTCTTGTATATCGCGAACGAGGAGGAGTATTACGAAGGAAGCATGGACTTGGCCGCGGTGGAAGGTGAACGCCTTGCGCTGCTCGACGTAAAGACGCCGCAGTGTGCCGGGGAGATCGCCCGCAAGAAGGCTGCAGCCTACCAACCGCAACGAGACGTCTACATAGCAGCGGCTGAGGGGATCGGCGGTATGGAGGTTGGACGATTCGCGTTTCAGTTCTCCCGCGCGAACTTACAGGTAACCGATGCAGTGGATCCAACCACCAGACATAGTGCAGCGCGGTTCGTCTCGGAGACGGGGCGACGGATTGAAGCAGCGGAACGAACGACAACCGCGAATGAACGCGAATGCCGATTCTGCGGATACGGAGCGGTCGGATTGTGCTGTGGAGGTCCCCAGGCAGACTGAGGGCCTCCACTGTGCTATTTCGATTGTACCTAGCGAATCGGCACCGAAATCGAGAACTGGTGGGTCATCACGGTCACATCTTGCAGCGTGAGTGGCCCACTTGGGGCGAGGAGGATGTCGTTGCCACCGGCATCAGCCGACAGCATTTCAGGAGCCCCGCGCCACCCACCGCCCCAGCCAACTCCAGGCCTGCCCGTACCGGTGGTAACCCGCCCGGCATAACGAAGCTCGAGATCACCAAGACTGACCCGAGCACCCCAACTCGGCACCCACTCCATCCACTGTTCGTCTTCCCTGCGCGTGTCTTCCTCCACATGATCCCACTGGTCCAGGTGATAGTCGTAGGATCTGAGCCCGAGCCCAAACTGAAACGCGGCCGGCCCGACTTTCCGCGTCACTCCTACATTCACGAATGCATTGGAGAAGCTAAACGCGTTCTCCACAGTCTTTTCCCCGGCCTGAATCGTGTCACCGCTGACGGTCTCCACTGGCCCTTCGGCGTCAGCCCAGGTATCGCTACTGGCCGGCTCGTACACGATGTCGATCCCAAACGTCGTTGGCCCTACCACTTTGGCTATGCCGACTCCCAGATCGAACGCTGTGCTGTGCCCCGGGTCCCTCGGAATGTTCATGATTTCGTAGTTGGGAATCTTGGGATGTGATTTCCAGTTGCCCGTGAGTGTCCCGCCGATACGCCAGCCGCGCGTCCCAATCGGCTGAACGTAACCCAGGTGCACTCCCCAGGTGTCCGTCACATCCAGATTCTCCTCATTCCTCACTTCGAATTCCCGCTGCCAGGTTACTGTATCGATCGGGAGCCAGTCCACGTACGTCACGTCGTGCTGCATGTGAAAGCGGCGAAACAGGACGAGACCCTCCATTGTGCGGCCGCCATCAAACGTCTTCGTCGCCCCGAGACGCACTGCTTTGAGATCTCCACTCTGTTCGATGGCCGCACTATTAGCGTACAGATGCTCAACGCCGTCTATCGCGTTGAAGTCGGCCAGAAACGTGCTGGCTCCAACTGCGACATCACCCGGCAACAGCGCGCCGAACATCAG
This sequence comes from Gemmatimonadota bacterium, assembly GCA_039588935.1. Lineage (GTDB taxonomy): Bacteria > Gemmatimonadota > Gemmatimonadetes > Gemmatimonadales > GWC2-71-9 > JBDGYW01. The sequence goes on from JBDGYW010000106.1 coordinate 2,627, forward strand.
GAACCCGTATTTGTTCGTGGCGGATTGAGACCTGAGCGCGTTTGGCGGCAGCACGTCGGGCACACCCCACCAACGTCGAAACCACTCGCCCTGCTTTACCTGTTGCAGAGACACCATTCCTCCACCAAATATTCGTGAGGACTTGAATAGCACACCCACCGGAAGCGCCCCTGCACTGCCGGCTTCTTCGCTCACACTGTAGTAGGTTGGTGACGCGAACACGTGCGGTTCCCGTATGCGCGCTCCCTTGGCCGGATTCGAGAATGGGTCGGCGATCGAATCATCGACGGCTATGCCCACCGAGCCCATCCCGAGGTTGTGTGAGGGGAAGAGCAAGAACTGGTCTCCCGTCGCAACCGGTACGGTCTTGAGAGATATCAACTGTGCATCCGATGGCCGGCCGAGCACCGCGAGCATGCAAGTAAAGGCCGCGAGCCGAATCGAGAAACGAAGCCGTTTGCTCATAGTTACCTCCATGAAGAAATCCCCGCGGTCGACCTTACCGGCAGGGTCACTGAAAAGACGAAGTCCTCACCAGCAACGACCTCTACGTCATGGGCGATGAGCGTTCCAAACGATGCCTGTGCAGGTGTTTCGAGCTGGACGGTGTAGGTGGCCGGGTGGAGAAATCCGACCCTATAGTACCCGGTAGAGTCTGTCTTCCCGGTTGCCGTCATATCCCAAGTTTCGGGATTCAACGCGGTGTCTCCCTGAGACACCGACACCACGGCGTTCGTTATCGGCTCCACGGAGCCGTCACCGTCCGTATCACCAAGTATGGTGCCAGCAATCGAACCTGTGCTTGCGCCGTCAACCGCCCTGATCTTCGGCGTGAAAATGAAGTCGTGAATGGGATCGCCGAGAGCAAACGCAAAGCTCTGTCCAACATCAAAATCAATTACAACGGATGTGCCGCTGTCGGGGATCGCGATTGGAACTGCTACCTGAGCGAACACCGAGATGGCCCCGTCGCTCGGCCACCGGACATTCGCCTCCGTTCCGTCATTGAATGTCACGATTGACGAATCACAATCGATCGTCACTCGCAACGCGTGGTACATGTCTGTCGGAAGCGGCAGTTCACCCACGAGGGCGAGGTTGCTCTGTTGCAGTTGCAGTAGGTCGAACCGCTGCATAGGTGCTGCAAGGTAGGACCAGGTACCCGAGCCAGCTGTGGTGTCTGCATCTGTGGACGCGGAGATCTCAATAACGTACACTTCCACTGTACCAACCGTCTCGTACGGAAACGGCGCGTCGGTCAGAAACACGCGTGTCAAACCTTGAGCGAAGCGTGGGTGGAAGAGAGCGTCTTCGTAGCACGCCGGCTCCAGCCCGGCAGCGACGGACAGCACCAACAGACCCGGCAAGAATCGCCTCACAATTGCTCCTTCTTCTGAACGAGGTACAGGGAAGTCAACCATGGATACCCGGCGATGCCCCGTCGCGTCACAAGACGATCAGGTTCCACCCGCCACGTGACCTCAGGGAGCGTGAGTGGGTATTGAAGGTGTGACGGGGGAGAGTGATGCTACATTGGTCGGGCGGGTGTTGGCCGGCGATACCGCCGCGTACGCGGGGCTGGTGGCCCGGTACCGGGACCGCCTGGGACGGTACGCCATGCGAATGCTGGGTAACGGCGCCGACGCCGAGGATGCGCTTCAGGAAGCATTTGTGCGTGGATATCGGTCCCTTGCCCGCTGCACCGATCCGGACCAATTCGGTGCGTGGCTGTTCGGCATCCTGGTCAACCGATGCCGCACGATCGGGGGGCAACGAGCACGCCGGCAGGGTAAGGTTGTACACGACGAGTCTGCGGTCGCTCGCGCGTCCGTGGCACATTCGGAGGCGCGAGACGCGCTGCGGGAGGAAATAGAATGGGCCGTCGCGCAGCTCTCTCAGGCACATCGAGAGGCGTTTCTGATGAAATACGTTGAAGACTTGAGCTACGACGAGATGATGGAGATCACGGGCATCAAGTTGTCCGCTCTCAAGATGCGGGTTGCCAGAGCACGTGACGAAATGCGACGACTGCTCACTGAGGTACAAAGTGACTGACGACACCGACAAGCTCGACAAAGCCATTGAGCTTCTCAAGGCGCCGGTGCGTATCGATCCGGCCTTGGACATGCGTGTCATGGCTGAGATCGAGTCGGGTGCCGAGCCGCACCGCTGGACACAGCGTGTTCGGGCCGTATTCGACTGGCTCAAGCGCGGCCGTCCGGTGCGGGTCAGTCCGCTCGGCGGACTCGCGTTCGCCGCGGGCATCGTTGCGATCATGCTTTGGGGCCGGACGGGAGTGACGCCTCCGGAACAGAGTGAACCGAGTCTAGCCGCACTTCAAGGTTCAACCGTACAGTTCGTGATTGTTGCGCCAGCCGCCACCGAAGTGTCCTTGGTGGGTGACTTCAACGACTGGAACGCTTCTGCCAATCCCATGCAGCTCGTGGCAGACAACCGAGTTTGGTCTGTAACTATCCCACTCAACTCGGGCCGTTACCGCTATGCATTCTTGGTGAACGGAGATACCTGGCTCAGTGACCCGTCCGCACCACCAATACGGGACGACGAGTTTGGGCGGCCGGGCTCGGTCGTTACTATTGGAGAGACATGAGGAAATCGACAATCTGGCAGTTCTTGGCTTTCGCCGTGGCGATCGGATTATGCGCGGTCGCGGATCCGGTATTCGCCCAGGAACCAAGACTTCTGGGCCGAGTGCCCGAGTCCGTGCGCGCCGAGATCGACGCGGTTTTGGACTCGGCAATAGCGCAGGGCATTCCCACCGAGCCCCTCGTTGACCGAGCGCTCGAGGGCGCGAGCAAGGGAGCGGGCGGAGAGTTGATCCTCGGGGCAGTACGCCGACTCGCCGGTGAACTGAGCACTGCTCGTGAAGCGTTCGGCCGAGAATCAACGGATCCCGAGATCGTGGCTGGCGCCTCCGCGCTCCGTGCCGGTGCTGAGCGCGAAGACCTGCAGAGCCTTCGGGCGCTGCGAGCCGATCAACCGCTCACGATCGCGGCCGCGGTGCTCGCAGACCTCGTGGCCGTTGGGGTACCGGCAGACACAGCTGCTGCAGCCGTAATCGCACTTGCAGTTGGTGCCGATGACGTTGAGTATATCGCCTTCCGACGGAACGTAGAGCGCGACATCACGTTGGGTGCTTCCCCTGTCGCAGCCCTCGGTGTCCGACTCGAAGCTGCAGCCGACCTTTTCAGCGTCGAAAATGCCAGTGCGCCGTCCGGCGCGCGACGTCAACGGAAGCCGTAGTTGCAGCGAAGCTCGTGACACGCCTTCGCCCGCTTGTCATCGCAGTGACAACGGCCTTGGTCATCGGCAGCATGTCCGGTCTCGGAGCTCAGGCGAGTGGGACCGTGGACGTCGGTGCGTCGTGGGTTGACTACGAGGGATTTCTTGGCTCGGGCGCGATGTTCGTCAGCCCGACACTCCGCTATGACACACCCAATACGTCACTCGGAGTAAGCGGCAACTACGTTCTTTTTGAAAGCGGCCGGCACATTCTGCAGGGTCTCGCGGCAGGTGCTTGGCGTGCGGACCTTGGAGGCCGATTCCGAGGAGAGCTTTCCGGGTCAGCCGGGTTGAATTCATATGACAACAGCGAAGGCTACGCACACCTGCTTGGTCGGACTCGACTCCATTACGCGGGAAGGCTGAGCGGCGTTTGGCTCGGCGGAGCCACGGGACAGTCTTACCAGGAATCGGCGGGTTCAACCCCGTACGAGATCGAGGCAGGCGGTTGGGTGGTGTACGACGGCGTCGCGATCGGCGCAATCGCGACGCGCACCTGGACTGCCGGCGTGGAGTACTTTGACGTCGTGGGCACCACTCGTTGGCGAGACGAGTTCTTCGAGATCGACGGCACGCTTGGCTTGCGCGGCTGGAGCGACGGAGGCGGGCAAGGAACATACGGTGAGCTGCATGCCCAAATTCCCGTTTGGAAACGGCTTTCCGTTCTCGTCGCCGGCGGACGCAATCCGTCCGACCATGTCCGCGGTGCGATATCGGCGAACTTCGTGAAAGTCAGCTTTCGATTGGACGCGTTCAGCTCACCGACCCACATATCGCCAACTCCGTTGAGGGCCCTCTTTCGCGAACTCGAGCGACCGGGTCGGCCGGGTGTCGGCGAGGCTCGGCTCACAGTACAAACATCTCTGGAAGACCTTCACACAATACGGGTCGAGGCCCCGGGCTCGCAGTCCGTTGAACTGACAGCGGACTTCACCGACTGGCAGCCGATAGCCCTGCGACACACGGGTAACGGACTTTGGGAGGTAACGGTTCGGATCACCCCTGGAGTGCACCGTGTGAATGTGCGCATGAACGACGGCCCATGGCTCGTGCCGCGAGGGCTTAGAGCCGAAGAGGACGACTTCGGGGGAAGTGTAGGCGTGTTGGTTGTACGTTAATCCCGCCAGCCTTCCATCTTTGTCTCTGCGAGTATCGACTCGCGCGGGTTGAACACGATTCTCTCCGGGCTACAACCGACCGTTATCGCCCACTCCTACTGCGCGAAGAGGGTGACTTTGCACGGAAGAATGTCTCTGGCGCCGCGGAAGGCATCGCAGTGTGGTTGCGGAGTGTGGTATTGACTCTGGACGGTGCTGGCGTAACGCCGTTCACGGAAGGGATGTGTACGCCGTAAGGCGGCTAGGCAGTTAGGCACCAAGGCGGACCCAGCATAGTCAGGTTCGTTGCACGATGTGCGACGGAGTCCTCCACTCTAGCGTCAAGGATATCTTGACCGCATCTTAGCCTACCATGGACGATCCACTAGATCGTTTGAAGCAAGCTCTCACCGAGCGCTACATCGTTGAACGCGAGCTGGGCCGCGGCGGTATGGCAACGGTGTACCTCGCTCACGACCTCAAGCACGACCGTGAAGTAGCCATCAAAGTATTGCGGCCGGAGCTGGCGGCCACGCTCGGTGCCGAGCGGTTCGTGCGCGAGATAGAGATCGCGGCCAAACTCACCCATCCACACATACTTCCACTGTACGATTCAGGAGAAGCCGACGGATTCCTCTACTACGTGATGCCATACGTCGAGGGCGAGTCGCTTCGGGATCGGTTGCACCGGGAACGCCAGCTTCCACTCGAAGACGCCATTCGGATAGCTCGAGAGGTAGCATCAGCGTTGAGCAACGCACACAGCCTGGGTGTGATCCACCGAGACATCAAACCGGAGAACATTCTGCTCTCGGCTGGTGAAGCTGTGGTAGCCGACTTCGGTATCGCGCGCGCGGTAACTGCTGCAGGTGGTGAGCAACTGACCGAGACGGGCATGGCCGTAGGTACGCCTGCCTATATGAGCCCTGAGCAGGCAACAGCTGGTGAGATGGACGGGCGTAGCGACATCTATAGTCTTGGCTGCGTGCTGTACGAGATGTTGGGAGGTGAACCTCCGTACACTGGAGCCACACCCAAAGCAGTGTTGGCGCGAAAGCTCACTGATCCGGTGCCGAGCCTTCGCGCACTGCGTGAGACGGTGCAGGCAGGTTTGGAGCAGGCTGCGCAAAAGGCACTGGCCAAGGCACCTGCCGATCGTTTCCAGACGGCGGGGGCGTTTGCTGACGCACTCGTCACCGCGTCCATGGCTACCACTGAAGCGCCGGTCGCAAAGCCCCACGCTTGGCAGCCATCAAGAGTCGGCATGGTTGCTCTGTTATTGCTGGTAATCGTGGTGGGCGGATGGTGGGTCGTCGATCGAATCATATCGCGTGGTAACAGAATCGAACGACTGGTGGTGCTGCCGCCTGCAAACCTGATGCGCGACTCCACACAGGATTACTTCATCGATGGCATTCACGACGAGCTGATAGCCAAGCTGAGCCCGATCGCCGGGTTGGATGTCATCTCCCGTACGTCCGCTGTGCGGTACAGGGATACGGAAAAGACGACCCCGGAGATCGCACAAGAGCTGGACGTGGACGCGGTGCTAGAGAGCAGCGTTTTGCGGTCTGGAGACAGTGTGCGGATTCAAGTGCAACTGATCGACGCGTTACCTCGGGAACGGCACCTGTGGCAGCACACGTACAACGAGCCGTATCGCGACATCCTTTCGCTCCACAGTCAGGTCGCGTTGGACGTTGCCGAACAGATCCACATCTCGCTGAGGCCCGAGCAGCAGGCTCAACTCGCAAACACACACACGGTGAATCCAGTGGCGCACGAAGCACTGTCCAGGGCAAGACTTCTAGTGCACTCGCTGGAGCCAGGTCGGGCTATTCCGTTGATCGAGCAAGCGATTGCTACAGACTCTGGTTACGCGGATGCCTATGCATGGCTCGCATGGGCATACGATGCTGCTGGAGGTTGGTTTGGGGACCTCGCTCCGTCGGAAGGGTATCCGCTCGCTCTGAACGCCGTTGAGAAGGCTCTCGCACTCGACAGCGCCTCGTCTCTCGCACATGCCGCGCTCGGAAACATCAGGTTTCGATTCCTTTGGGACTGGACCGGAGCCGAAGCCGCCTATCTCAAGGCACTACATCTCGATCCCGGCTCGGCAGACGCTCATGAGGAATACTCCAATTACCTTCGTGCCATGGGTCGGCTCGAAGAGGGTCTGATCCACGCAGAACGCGCGGTTGAACTCGATCCTTTCTATGTGGTGGCAGTGGCTGAGGCGGCGTATTTCTACCATTGGACCGACCGCCATGAAATGGCGGAGGCGAAAATGAGGCGGGCACTCGAACTGGAACCTGATTTGCCCGGGCTTTATTGGATGCTAGGGGAATGGCGGTTCGAGACCGGCGATCTGGATGGGGCCATCGAGATGTTTGAGCGAGAAGGAGTGCCCGGAACTCCCCTAGTTGACAGTTACCGCGCAGTGGTGTACGCCACGAAAGGAGATGACGCAAAGGCTCGAATGTTGCTCGACTCAGTTCAGCAACGGCAATACCTGGAACACCTGGGGATCGCAGGCACATATGCGGCGTTGGGTGAGGATTCCACGGCCCTGGATTGGCTGGAGCGCGCGTACCGAGCACGCGAACCAATGTTGGTCTGGCTCAGAAACATCGTGTCAGAAGAGTGGCTGCCATTGTCTCGATTACGCACGCACCCCCGCTTCCAGGCTGTACTAGAGCAGATGAACTTCCCTGCTTCGGCGACGAGGCAGAGGTGAATGATCTCTCGCGCAGCTGAAGCCTCGGCCTCACTCCCAACCGTTTGACGCACACCCACCCCTAGCACAGATTCAGCGTTCACTCAGCCATGGATCAGGACCTCACTGTGATGAAGAGAATCTGCGGACGGATTGTGTCCCTCAGACTTGGGCTAGCGGTCTGCGCCACCGTGGCCTTTGCTTGCGCCCCACCTGCCCCATCAGACGTCGTCCGTGTAGGCACCGACGTGGACGGCGAGACGCTCGATCCGCGCCTCATGCGAAATACGACCGATTACCGCATTGTGAACCTCATCTACGACGGCCTCGTTCATCTGGACACCGCATTCTCGCCGTTGCCCAATGCCGCGGAGAGCTGGGAGCAGACCTCGCCTACCACGTGGGTATTTCATCTGCGCGACAACCTGCTCTTCCACGACAGCACCAGACTGACCGCGGAAGACGTGGTCTACACGTTCGAGACGATCCTCGACCCGGAACTGAGAGCGCCCTCTCGGATGCTCTACGCTCCAATTCAAACGGTCGAGGCTCTGGACGAGAAGACGGTTCAATTCACACTAGCGGAGCCTTACGCGCCGTTCCCACGATACCTCGACGTCGGCATAGTGCCCATGCACCTTGCGGAAGCCGGACACAACCTCAGTGTTTCGCCGGTCGGTAGCGGTCCGTACGTATTGGTGCGCTGGGACAAGGGCAGCAGGATCGAACTTCTCGCTAACCCGAATCACTGGGCTGGTGTGGCAAATATCCCACGAATCGACGTTGTGCTCGTGCCGGACAATACGGCCAGGGCTCAGGCGTTTGAAGCCGGGGACCTCGACCTGATCCAGTCCCCACTGGGCCCGCAGGACGTCCTGCGTCTTTCGGAAGACGAGCGCTTCGTGCGGCGAATCCGGTTGGGCAATGCTATCACATACCTCAACTTCAACACGACGGTGCCGGTCTTGTCCGACCCGAAGCTGCGCACGGCCCTTTCCATGCTCGTCGATCGGGCGACAATCGTGGACAGGATCTACGAGAACATCGATAACGAAGCCACCTCGATCTTCCCGCCGACATCATGGGCTCATTCAGCGGATGTGCGACAACCCGACTTCGATCCGGATGGGGCGGACACAATCCTGGAGGAGTTGGGGTGGCGGGACACCGACAGCGATGGCGTTCTCGATAGAGGCGGACAGATGCTGAGCGTGCGGCTGGGAACACACTCCGAAGACGTGAACCGGGTTCAGACTGTAGAACTGATCCAGAATGCGTTTGTGCGGCACGGCATCGAGACCCGTGTGTAGATCTCGGTGGTCGCCGTATCATTAAAAAAGCGGGACGCGGGTGACTTCGACATCATACTGCTGGGTTGGACTCAGCTGGTGGACCCTGACCGCGTCACATTCGAACAGCTCCATTCGACGGGAGGGCTCAACTGGGGAGGGTACAGAAATTCACGCCTTGACGCGCTGCTCAGTCGGGGAAGATCGATTCAAAACCAGGACGATCGCGCCGATTCATACCGCGAGGCAGCGGGAATCATCGCCGACGAGGTGCCATACTACGTCCTGTCGCACCAGGGTTATCAGGTGTTCCATAGCCCCAGGATCTCCGGGTTCGTTCCCGATCCACGCGGTATGTTGCGGAGCCTGACCCGAGCGTCATTCGCCAACGAGCAGTAGGTGCTGCTCGGTTCATGACGCCTATTTCGGCTACCTTCCAAGGAGCCTAACAGACTTCTCGAATGGTCTCCTACACTCTACGACGAATCGCACTTCTAGTACCCCTCCTGCTGGGGATCGTCGTCGTGGTGTTTGGATTGCTTCACATCATCCCTGGCGACCCCGCGGTGGTACTTCTGGGCCAAGATGCGACGCCCGAGGCAGTCGCCGAACTCCGTGCCACGCTCGGCATCGACAGGCCACTACCGATTCAGCTTGGCCAGTACGTCTTGAATCTGGCTCGAGGCGACCTGGGTGAATCGATATTCCGCGGCGAGTCGGTCGTCGCCGCGTTGGCCAGCCGCTTACCTGCCACAATCGAGATTGCCCTCGCAGCACTCTGCTTCGCGATAACACTCGGCCTGCTGCTGGGTGTCCTTTCCGCTATCAAGCAGGGATCTGTTATCGACACGGCGAGTATGCTGTTCGCCCAGCTGGGCGTCTCTATGCCCGTCTTCTGGCTCGGCATTCTCCTCATGCTCTGGTTCGCGGTCTCGCTGAACTGGCTGCCCGCCGTGGGCCGGGGTGATCCGCTCATCAGCGCCCTGGGTTCGGTACTGACCGGAAGGCCGGGACCTTTGATCGACTCACTTAGGCACATGGCACTCCCGGCCCTCGTGCTCGGGTTGAACAGCGCGGCTGTACTGAGCCGGGTGGTCCGAGCGTCTATGCTCGAAACGCTGAATAAGGCATATGTGCGCACCGCGAGAGCCAAGGGTGTCTTCCGCCGGAGGGTTGTCCTCGTCCACGCACTCAGAAATGCGCTGCTCCCTGTGGTGAACATCATCGGACTCAGATTCGGTGCACTGTTGGGTGGAGCAGTACTGACCGAGAGCATCTTCGGCTGGCCGGGACTCGGGCAATTGGTCGTCACCGCCATATCACAGCGCGATTTCCCTCTGGTT
>JBDGYW010000107.1:0-12313 GCA_039588935.1 Gemmatimonadota bacterium
AATAGCAGGTTTGGGGGGGGTATTGGCAGCGGCATCAGCCGGATTGGCGGCATTTGCGGCATCTGTGCCTAACAATCATCTTGTGCCGAATATGCTTGGGTTGAGGGTTGGGTGAGGATGCCGCGTAAGCCGCGGATCTAGAACGTATCCTCCTCAACTCACTCTCACCCTAGGCTCCTCCTTCGGAAGCGCACCAAATTTCCGCACCCTCCGATTGAAGTCGGAAACCGCCACAGCGAGATCGGCCTTTCGGAACTCGGGCCAAAGCACGCTGGTGTAGTGAAACTCAGCGTACGCGGTTTCCCAGAGCAGAAAATCTGACAATCTCTGTTCCCCGGCCGTTCGAATCAGCAGGTCTACGTCGGGGATGCCACGCGTGATGTGCTGGTGCAGCAGATCAGGTGAGATTTCTTCGGGTGCAAGAGTTCCTCTCTCCACGCTTTTTGCCAGCACAGATGCCGCTTGCGCGATCGCCCATCGGGAGCTGTAATCCAAGGCCAGTCGCAAATGGAGTCTCGTGCAGTCGCCACTGGCATTCTCCAAATCTTCCAATACGGAGACGGCAGCTCGCGGAAGACGATCGCGACGCCCAATAGCTGACACTCTGACGTCGTTAGCCAGCAGTTCGTCGCGCTCTCGTCGGCAGTACTCGCGCAGCATCCAGAACAGACGGCCTACCTCCATTGCCGGCCGTTTCCAGTTGTCGGCGGAGAACGCGTAGAGCGTCAACGTCGTTATTCCTTGCTCCGGCGCCCCGCGCACGACATCCCGTACGCTGTCCACGCCGGCCTGATGCCCACGCCAGCGCGGCATGCGGCGAGCCTTTGCCCAACGGCCGTTCCCGTCCATGATGATTCCAACGTGCATCCCGCTCATTTCTTCTCCAACGCATCCCGTGCCTCGCTGAGGAGGGATTCCATGCTGATGAGATATGTCTCCAACGCCGCACGTCCCTTTGCCGTGAGGCGGTATTCTGTCTTTGGCTTACGATCTTCGAACCCTTTTCTAACCGCTATGTATCCGGCGCCCTCCAGTTTGCGGGCGTGAACACTCAGATTGCCGTCGCTCGTCTTCAGGATTGTCTTTAAGTCGCCAAAACTCAGACAGTCTTCGGCGGCCAGCGCGGAGACAATGCCGAGCCGAACCCGTTCATGGATCAACCGATCGAGGTCGTCTGTTTCGACGTTACCCACCGTGTCTCCACGTTATGTCCAATCCCGCGCCTATGTGCAGTCCGCCGAACCCGCAGCCCAGCATCACGAGTCCGAACTCCGGTTGTGCCAGCGCGACGGCGCCGAGCGCGAGGAAACCAACCCCCATCCAGCGGATAGCTCGGACGGAGAAGGTGCCCCCTGCCGCAACCCCCGCACCGTAAAGTGCTAGCCAGGTGCCGGGCAGAAGTTGAGACGCGTCGTTGGCTTCCAAGGCGAAAGTGAGCAGCGCTCCCGCGACGAGAACCGGGACGACTACCCAGAATACGCGTCGCAGCACGCCCGACCACACAGGAACGTCGATCTTTCTTGCTTTCAGGGCGTTCGCCAGACTAGCGGCCACAACAGAGATCATCGCTGCAGGGATCCAAATACGAAGGTCTGCCGGTACCCCACGGAGCCAGGCTAACCAGGTCGCCACGACCCCGACCGCTCCACTTGACATGAGTCCCCATCCCGAAACAGCAGTGTAGGTTGAGGCAGTGTACATGGTACGGCGAATGTATTCGAGGGTTTCCTTTGCATCGTGGTGGCTGTTGGGCGTTGAGGTTGTCACGACGCCTCCGCTCGTGGGTGTGCGGGAAAAGAACTTTGTATTACAAAGTAAATTGGAAGACAGGGTGCGCAAGTGCGGTTAACAAACTCGCGCCTGGGAGAGCGACCGGGTGCGACACTGATTCTCTCATCTGCATCTAGAGAATGGGAACAAGAGCGTCTTCATGGGTAACAACTGGCATCCAAATGGGGCTTGAACCGCCCCCCGTACCCCAATTAAGATCTCTACGCGTGAAAACGCGCCGACAGAAGCACGAAAAACCAACGAGGATGAAGGAGTATGACGCTACTGACTCTAAACGACGTGTCCAAGAGTTTCGGCCCTGTGACAGCGGTTGACGGAGCTTCGTTTTCCGTCGATCGGGGTCAGGTGGTCGGCTTCCTTGGGCCAAATGGTGCTGGCAAGTCGACCACGATGCGGATGATCAATCAGCTATTCGAGCCAGACGCTGGTGACATTTTCTTCGACGGTGAGCCGTTGACTGAGGTGGCTCGGGAAGCCAAACGTCGCATCGGGTACCTACCCGAGAACAACCCGCTCTACGGCGAAATGATGACTTCCGAATACCTCGACTTCATCGCCGATCTAAAAGATATCGACGGACAAGACCGAACCCGTGCGATCGACGACGCCGTGTCGGCGACGGGGATCGCGGAGGTCTTCTACCGGCAAGTTGGTGAGTTGTCGAAGGGGTACAAACAGCGCGTGGGTTTGGCGCAGGCAATTTTACATCGGCCGGACCTGTTGATTCTCGATGAGCCGACCGAGGGATTGGACCCGAATCAGCGAGTCGAGATTCGGCACCTAATAGGCGATCTGGGTAGGGATCATACCGTGATTCTCTCCACACACGTTCTCCCAGAGGTTCAGCATACCTGCACACGTTTGCTGATCATCAACGAAGGGCGGATTGCTGCGGACGGTCCCGTTGATGAGCTAGTGGCGCAGGCAAGCGGTACGGTACGGATAGCAGTGGAGGCCACGGGCGCCGGAGTCGCGGATGCCATTCAGGGAGTGGAGGGTGTTCGGCAGGTTGAGGAAGCGGCGGATCATCAAACAGGCCGCCTCGTGCTGACTGTCACTGCGGACAGCTCTTTTGACGTGCGCCCGGCGATCTTCGATTTGGCAAAGACGAAGGACTGGACATTGTACGAACTGCACCAGGAAACCAGGAGTTTGGAGGATCTCTTCCGCGAACTTACATCCGGAACGGGGTCGACACAATGAAGGCTATCTGGACGATTGCACGGCGCGAGTTGAACTCGCTTTTCGACCATCCGATGGGATACATCTTGCTGGTCGTGTTCATCGGAATCAACAACTTCCTGTTCTTTGCGCAGGCGTATCAGATGGGAGTCGCCGAACTTAGGCCGATGTTGGGCCTTCTTCCATGGCTCTTCCTCTTCTTCATTCCGGCCGTCACGATGCGCGCTCTTGCCGAGGATCTACGCTCGGGAACGATCGAGGTCGTGTTGGCTCAACCGATCACGGAACTCGAGTTGCTGGTCGGCAAGTACCTAGGGCAGGTGCTGTTCATTTGGATCGCACTCGGCCTAACGCTCGCGATCCCGATGGGCTTCGGCTTGGGGGCCGACCTCCACATCGGAGTGATATTCGCTCAATACGTTGGATCCGCGCTGTTTGCCGCAGGTTTCGCGGCGATCGGCCTGTGGGCATCGAGCCTCGGCAACACGCAGATCACGGCATTCATCGTCGGAGTAGCCGTGATGTTTCTGTTCGTGTTTTTGGGCCTCGACATGCTCGTGACCGGCCTACCTCCGGTGTTCGCGACAGTCGCGGCAAACCTTGGTGTGCTTGCGCATTTCGAGAACATCGGCCGTGGTGTCATTGACCTGAGGGATGTCGTCTACTTCCTGACTCTGGCGGCCGTATTCCTCGTGCTCGCCTATGGCGCCTTGATCGGCCGAAAACTGGCGCCCAAAGGCGATGCGCTGAAGCGAATGCGGACAGGCACGGCTGTGCTGGTTGTGACTCTCATCGTGGTAAATCTCTTCGGGAGGCATATCGGCGGGCGACTCGACTTCACTCCGGGAAATGTCTACACGCTATCTCGTGCGACAGAGGACATAGCACGCAACCTGAACGACATAGTTACGATCAAGCTGTTTGTGTCCCGCGAGCTTCCACCGCAGATAGCACTCTCGAAGCGCGACATTGACGATCTTCTCAGCGACCTCCGATCGGCGGGTCGGGGCAACATCCGTGTGATCGAGCGTGATCCAGCTGAGAATGAAGAGGTAGCAAACGACGCTCGTTCGCTCGGGATCATGCCGGTGCAGTTCAACGTGGTCGGTCAGGATCAGCTGACGGTGCAAGAGGGGTACATGGGCCTCGCTGTTCAGTATGCGGATGAAACGGAGACGATTCCGTTGATACGAGGTACCGATGATCTCGAGTACAGGCTCGCATCGTACATTCGTACGCTAACGCGTGAAACCGAACCTCTGATCGGACTGGTAGCCGAGGCCGGTATGTCCATTCCCGGCCAACAGGCGCAGGGACCGACGTACAACACGATCCGTGGTGCACTGGATGAGATGTATGAGGTTCGAAACGTCAACCTCGCGACCGAGTTGCTGCTCCCGGGCGAGTTCTCTGCATTGGTGCTGGCGGGCTCTCCGCCGATGATCGAGGACTCGGTTGCAGGTAAGGTACAGGCCTATCTACAGGGCGGCGGCAATGCGCTCGTCATGGCAAGTGGTATGCAGCTGGCACCGCAGATGCAGCAGCCGTTTGCGGGGCCAACCCCTGTCGCTTGGAACCAGGTACTTCAGCCGTACGGGGTTTCTGTCAGCACCAACATGGTGTACGACCTTCTAGCCAATGAGCGGGTGTCCGTACCCGCCAACTTCGGCCGGATCTTCGTGAGCTACCCGTTTTGGCTCCGGGGGCTCAGCACCAAAGCGGCCACGGTCAACCAAGAGATAGAATCTGTGTTCCTTCCGTGGACGAGTGAGGTGGATACGGCAGGAGCGGCGCCGGGTACAATCACTCCGCTTTTCGTGACTAGCAATGCAGGCGGCATCGAGGCGGGCCAGGCATACATCGATCCGCGTCGCACGGAGTTCCCACAAGACGATCTTGCGTCACGGCTCGTTGGTGTGATGGTCAATCCGGCGAACACCGATGGTGGCGCCGACGAAGACGCCGAAACGTCAGACGACGAGGCAACGGCGGCAGCGTCACAAGGGCGCTTAGTCGTGCTCGGAAACGGTGAATTCGCAACCGACCAGTGGGTGCGCAATGCGCCTCAGAACGTGACGTTCGTACTTAATGCCGTTGACTGGTTGGTGCAAGACGAGGGGCTGATAGGGATCCGTTCCAAGGATCGCTCGCCACCGCCACTCGTGTTTGAGAGTGCCGCCCTACGTGACGTCGTGCGCTACGGGAATGTATTTGGGATTCCATTGTTGATTATCTTGGCCGGGATCGTGAGGCTGATGAAGCGCAGGCAAGCGAAGCAGCGGCAATACGTTCCTCTCTCCCGTCAGGAGGTCGCATGAATCCGACACAATTGAAGCGGGTCGTTGTCGTACTCGCTGTCGTTATCGTTTTCTGGCTTCTGGCGGAGATTCTCGGTGGTGGCCCAGACGATTCGGAAACTGCCTTCGTGCTGCCTGCGCTGCAGATGTCGGAAGTTAACGCCGTCACGATAAGGCGCCCGTCAGGCACAAACTCGTTGGTACGGGTCGGTGACAGCACGTGGACGGTCAATGGCTACGCCGCGGCTCTGAGTCAGGTGCAGGGTTTGTTCGAGGGACTATCAGAGTCCGTCGAAGCTGAGCTGGTGGCCACGGGCTCCGCCGTGCACGGACGGATGGAGATCGATTCGGCCCAAGGCATCTTAGTGCGTTTCGAGAACGAAGGCGGACTTCTTGCGTCTGTGGTTTTTGGAAAACAGGGCCGGGCGTACAACACACGCTACGTTCGACTCGAAGGACAGGACTTCGTGTACCAGTTCTCCGGTCAACTGGCCAGCGCCGTGGATCGTAGCGAGACCGACTGGCGAGACAAGGACATTCTCAGCATTGAACCGGATAGTGTGGGGCGGGTCGTGGCCGAACGCAGTGAGGGTGGCTACATCCTGAACCGTCGGGAAAACGATTGGGTGATCGGAAGCGGCGGCGCGACTGACTCGGCCGCCGTACACCGAATGCTGAACCAGTACACCTTGTTGCAGGCGAGTGGTTTTGCAACCGACGCGCAGGTGGACTCCACGGATTTCACGCAACCGGATCGCACTGTGATGTTGTTTGGGTTGCAGGGCGACACTCTTGCGTCCATCGCGCTCGACTCGACTAACGCTGCATATTGGCTGCGCGTCGCGTCGGACAGCGTCGTCTATCGGATTCTCCAATGGAAGGCGAATCAGATGATTCCGGTTGACAGCACGCTGAGGGCGAGCGACGAAGGAGAGTAACAACTGCGTTGACTCGTAAAACGAACAGCGCGCAACGTGCAACGGGTGTGATCGTCCCACACGCCGTTGCACGTTGTTCGCTGAGCTTTGATCGCTTCAACTCCCTCCCGGCGGCATCTTATCCATCAAATACTCCGTCAACAACGTGTACACATGCAACGTTGTTCCTTCTCCCTCGTAGATGCCGTGTGATCTGTTCGGGTACGCCATCATCGTGAACTGTTTGCCCGCAGCAACAAGAGCATCGATTAGAGCCTCAGTGCCCTGGTAATGCACATTGTCGTCACCCGTTCCGTGCACGACCAGCAGATTGCCCTCCAGTTGGTGCGCGAAGGTGATCGGTGAGCCCATCCGGTAGTCTTCCGCGTTCTCGTCCGGCAGACCCATGTAGCGTTCCTGATATATCGTGTCGTAGTACCGCATGTCGGGCACGGGTGCCACTGCCATTGCAGTGTTGTAGAGGTCAGGATGGCGGAAGATCATGTTTAGGCTCATGGAGCCGCCTCCGCTCCATCCCCAGATTCCCATTCTCGACGGATCAACGTAGGGGCGATTAGCTATAGCGCGTGCAGCCGCGGCCTGGTCCGCAGATGCATGTACGCCGATCTTGCGATAGACCCCCTTGCGCCACTCTCGGCCCCGCGGTGCCGGTATTCCCCTGTTATCCACGCTAGCGACGATGTATCCGTGCTGGGAAAGCATCAGGTGCCACAGGTACTCGGCTCCAGCCCAACTGTTCGAAACAGTCTGCCCCCAAGGCTCTCCGTACACGAAAAACAAGACGGGATACACTGCGGTCGAATCGAAGTCGGGCGGTTTCAACATCCAGCAGTCGAGAGGTACACCTTCTCCGTTGTCCACTCGGAAGAACTCGACCGGCGAACTTCGGAGCGCGGCTAGGCGCTGGCGCAGTTCATCGTTGTTGGCCAGCGTGCGCGCGACCGTATGCTCGGGGAGTCGCAGAATGTCGAAGACGGGTGGAACTCCAAAGCTCGAGTAGTTGTGAATTGCCCACTCAGCCCCCGGAGAGATTTGATAGCCGTGTGTGCCGACCTGGTCGGCCGGAGTGAGTCGTTCGGTATTTCCGCTTCCGTCAAGCCTCGTGCGATATAGATAGCGAGTCTTGGGATCGTCGGGTGATGCGATATAGTAGAGCCATCCGCCCTCCTCATCGACGCTTACTACGCTAATGACATCGAGTTCACCGGGTGTGATGAGCCGTACATTGGCACCGGATCGCGAGCTGATATAGACGTGTCGCCATCCGTCCCGCTCGCTCACCCACGTGAAGTCGGCCCCTTCGTTCAGCCAGTGGAGATCTTCAACGACGTCCAGCCATGCTTCGTCGCGTTCGATCAACACTGTGTCGATTGCGCCGGTGCTCGCGTAGCCCAGCAGCAGCCAATTGGTGTTCTGAAGGCGGTTGAGGCGCTGAATGATTACTTCGTCCGAATTGGCCGCCCATTCCATGCGAGGGATGTAGTTATTGCGGGGGTCGCCCCCGACAGCGAACCAAGTTGTGCTACCACCCGATGCCGAGACAACGCCCACACGCACCGCCGAGTTTGTCTCTCCAGCCTTGGGATATGGGAACGAAATGATGCTCGGATAGAGTGAGTCCGTGTTGTTGATCATACGAAACTCGTTCACACCCTCGGAGTCGAATTGCCAGTACGCAATGCGCTCGCCGTCCGGGCTCCAGAAGAAGCAGTCACGCAGCGAGAACTCCTCTTCGTAGACCCAATCGGATGTTCCGTTGACGAGCGTACGGGTGCCGTCAGAGGTGAGCTGCGTAATCTGCCCATCGGCGAGGTTCTCGACGTAGATGTTGTTCTCCCGAACGTATGCGACCCTGCCGCCGTCCGGCGAAAACTTTGCAAACATGAGTGATGCCTCAGGGGCAGCGCCGCCGAGTTTGCGAAGGCTCCAATCGTCGAGGCTGAGTAGCCAGTAGTCGCCACGAGTATTGGAACGCCATACGC
This sequence comes from Gemmatimonadota bacterium, assembly GCA_039588935.1. Lineage (GTDB taxonomy): Bacteria > Gemmatimonadota > Gemmatimonadetes > Gemmatimonadales > GWC2-71-9 > JBDGYW01. The sequence continues at coordinate 8,191 of JBDGYW010000107.1, forward strand.
GACGGCTGTTCGTGAATACGAGCAGTTGCCGTCCATCTTCTGACCAGGCGTAGTCCTCGACGTCGAGTGGCCGCCGAGTGCCGGCCGGCGCAAGTCTGAATGCCGGCACCATCACGATCGAGGCACCTGTCGCCGGATCGTAACGCACGATGTCGGCGGCGTTTGAAACAGTTGTCGACAACTCAAACATCGTGTACGCGGAGCCGTCTTCGAGCCAACGCGCCTGGGTGATACCGTATCCGCCGGCCATGAACTCCGGCGACGCGAAGATCCGCTCCAAAGTGAGCATCGACGGATCGCCACGCTGTGCTGAGAGCGGTGCCAGGAGGAGCAGAAGGAACAGGAAGGCTGGCAGAACTCGAGTTGATCTCACGATGATCTCCAATTCCAGAAATGCGGGGTTTCGAGCGTGTGATCGGAACGACACGCCGCCGCACGATTGTTCGATCAGCCGCGGAAGGACGCGGACCGTTGAATGCCGGACAGATTGGTGACTTACAGCTGTATCCGGCGCAGCGTTTCTCAGAATGCGTGATGTTCCGTTCGAGAGATGATCTCGTCTTGCAGCGCTTTGCTGAGGTCACAAAAATAGTCGCTGTAGCCTGCGACCCGGACAATCAGATCGCGGTACTTGTCCGGATCTTCCTGCGCCGCCCGAAGCGTGTCGACATCGATCACGTTGAACTGCACGTGGTGCCCGTCCATCCGAAAGTAGGAACGCACCAAATCGACGAACTTGTTGAGGCCATCGTCGGTATCGAGAAGGCCGGGTGTCAATTTCTGATTCAGTAGGGTGCCGCCCGTGCGGGCGTGATCCATCTTGGCTACCGACTTCAACACTGCGGTCGGTCCCTGCCGGTCAGCACCCTGGACCGGCGATACCCCCTCCGACAGCGGCTCTCCGGCTTTCCTCCCGTCGGGAGTGGCGTTCACTACCGATCCGAAGTATATGTGACAGGTTGTCGGCAGCAGGTTGATGTGGTATCGGCCACCCTTGGTGTTCCTTCTTCCATCGATCGCTCTGAAGTACGCCTCGAAGAGTTCGGTCATAACCGAGTCGGCGTAGTCATCGTCATTTCCGTACTTGGGAGTTCTTTCGGTTAGCAGCAGGCGGATCTTGTCGTGGCCCTCGAAATCCAATGATAAGGCGTCGAGTAGCTCCTCCATGGTCATCGTGCGCTTTTCGAAGACATTGTGCTTGATAGCCGTCGTAGCGTCAGTGAGGGTGCCGAGGCCCACGCCCTGAATGTAGGAGGTGTTGTACCGTGCTCCGCCGTCGTGGTAGTCGGTTCCGGTAGCTATACAGTCATCGATCAGCAGAGACATAAACGGTGTGGGTAGGTACGACGCCCAGAGGCGTTCGATGACGTTGCTTCCGCGCACTTTGATATCGACTATGTGCTGCAACTGGCGCTCGTATGCCGTCAGGAGATCGTCAAAACTGCCGAAGTTCAGCGGGTCGCCCGTGTCGATCCCGATCTGGGCACCGGTTCGCGGATCGCGGCCGCGGTTCAACGTCAGCTCGAACACCTTCGGCATGTTGAGGTAGCCGGTGAGATTGTAGTTCTCTTTGCCGAACGCCCCGACTTCTACGCAACCGCTCGACCCGCCATTTCTTGCGTCCTCGACAGATTTCCCCTGGCGTATCAACTCCTGCACGATCACGTCCACGTTGAAGATGGACGGCTGGCCAAAACCGGTGTTGATGATCTTCCCGGCTCTCCTCAGAAACCGGTCGGGGTTCTTCTTGCTGAGCTGAACGGAAGAGCTGGGCTGCAGCAGGCGCATCTCTTCGACCACGTCGAGCACGAGGTAAGTGACCTCGTTTACGGCATCCGACCCGTCAGCGTAGACGCCGCCGGTGTTTATCTGCGCAAAGTCGGTGTACGTGCTGCTCTCCGCCGCGGTGACTCCGACCTTGGGTGGTGCCGGGTGGTTGTTGAACTTGATCCAGAAGCACTGCAACAACTCCCGAGCTTGTTCCTCGGTCAGACTGCCATCTTCGAGCCCCTTCTTGTAGAAAGGATAGAGGTGCTGATCGATGTGACCGGGATTGAATGAATCCCAGGTGTTGAGTTCGGTGACGACGCCCAGGTGCACGAACCAGTAGTACTGAAGTGCTTCCCAGAAATTGCGCGGGCGGTTTGCAGGCACCCGCGAACAAACATCCGCAATAGCCTCCAGTTCTTTCTTTCGTACCGGATCAGATTCAGAGGCCGCCTCTTCCCGCGCCAGGTTGGCGTGCCGTTCCGCAAATAGGATGAGTGCGTCCGCGCAGATCGAAATCGCTTTGAGTTCTTCCTGCTTTTCGTATGCCTTCGGATCGTCGAGGTAGTCGAGTTTCTTCAGACTCTCCTCAATGTCGTCTTTGAAGTCGAGAAAACCCTTTTTGTAGATCTTTTCGTCGAGAACGGTGTGGCCGGGTGCGCGCTGCTCCATGAACTCGGTATAGAGGCCGGCGTCATATGCCGCCTTCCAATCGTCAGCCATTTCGTTGAAGAGAATGTCGCGGAGCGACCGACCCTCCCAGAACGGGATGATACGATCGCGGAAGGCAGCACGTACGTCTTCACTCACCGCAAACGAGACTTTCTCGCGTGAATCCAGTACTTCCAGGTCGTCGAGCGAGTGGCAGCAGATCTCGGGAAAGGTGGGTGTTTCTTTGGGTGCCGGTCCGCGTTCACCAACGATGAGTTCTCCATCACCGATGTAGAGTTCCTTTTTCTCCAGCAGGTGCCGGAACGCCAAGGCCCTTCTCACGGCGGGGGAGTGTGCCCCGTTGTCGGAGGCATAGAACTCGGTCATCAGCTCTGCACGTTCCGCCGACAAAGAAGCGGGCGTGTTCAGGCTCAAATCCCTCAGCTGCTTTACTCTGTCACTCATGGTCATGTTGATTCGCCTCGCACAGATACCTTCAGTCCATATTCCCGCAAAGCTTGGACAACGGAAATTGTCGTCTCTTCGGAAGGTGGCATCGCATCTGCCATCCGGTAGGCATGGCCGAGTCGTGAGTATTTGTCAATACCGGCGCGATGATACGGGAGTAGATCGATGGATATCCCGTTGGAGATTCCGGCGGCAAACCTGCCTAGCGCCGATATGTTTTCCCCATCGTCGTTGATCCCGGCAAAGAGCGGGACACGTACCACCACTGGCGGACCGTTTTCCGCCAACCACGCCAAGTTCGCCAGGATGACCTCGTTGGTCGAACCCGTGAACTCCTCGTGGCGTCTGGCGTCGAGAAGTTTGAGATCGTACAGAAAAAGATCCGCGAATTTGGCTACGGTCTTCACCAAGTCGAGTGGCGCTTGACCTGAGGTGTCGACAGCCACGGAGATGTCTCTTTCCTTGCACTCGCGCATCAGGTCGAGCAGGAAATCCGGTTGAGAAAGCGGTTCTCCACCGGAAAACGTGACTCCCCCACCGCTCTGGTCGTAAAACACCACATCCCGTTCTATCTCCTCCAACACCTCGGCGACCGTGACTGTTCTCCCGGCAATTGCCAGCGCACCAGGGAGACAAACTTCGACGCACTTCCCACAGGACGTGCACGTGGACCTATCCACCTCGAACAATTCGCCGGCGATCGAAATCGATCCCGGCTCGCAAACGTCAAGACAATCGCCGCAGAACGTGCACCGTTCTTCCCGGACGAATAGGTCAATACGACCCTCTTTGCCTTCAGGATTGTGACAAGCCCAGCACTCCAGAGGACAACCCTTGAAGAACACCGTGGTCCTCAGGCCCGGGCCGTCGTGGATTGCGAACTTCTTGATGTCAAAGATGGTACCGGTGGTCAATTGGTGCGGTCTCCTGTGTCACCACATATGGAACTAACCAAGCTACTTAGTTCCGGCGCGCTGGAGGAGGGGGGTGGGGAGGCGCAAAGGGGCAGAGATGCAGGGACGCAGGGCGGCAGTACCTGCCCCTCTGCATCTCTGCGTCTCTGCAACCGACTCCTCAGTCAGTTCCCGCTACGCAACGGATCCTCTCTTATCGAAATCGTCCCACTCGCCGACATCCCATCAACCGCCGCCCGCACCAGATACGTCCCCGCCGGCGCATCGATGTTTCTGAGTTCATCTCCGTAGAATCCGAAATAGGCCTGGTCTCCGACCACGTG
>JBDGYW010000108.1:0-12271 GCA_039588935.1 Gemmatimonadota bacterium
GCCTCGAAGTGGTTGGCCCGACCCCCGGCGAGAGAAGAACACCTGACGGCGTTTTGATCCGCTGGAGTCATGTGGACTTCATCGGCCACGGCTTCGGACAGTTCGTTCCGTTTGCGTTGAACTGGCTTGATTCGCTCCACCCCTCCACCACCTCTCCCACTGGTGCAGTCATCGAAGGCATAACTGTGAACCACCCGCGTGCCGACGAGTTGCGCAGGATCTACGAAGGTCTTGGCGTATCGGCAGAGGTGGTCCAGGCAGACGAGCCCCGGATCATTGTCAGGATGAGATCAGAGAATGGGACTTTCGAGGTAACGAGCGGTACCAGCCTGCTCGAGTACTACGCGGCTCGAAACAGCGACAATATCAACTGAGGCGAGGACTAATGCGACTGCTCTGAATCCGCAGACTCGCCCGATCGACCGAAGCCTGTCACAACAGCCCCCACCACAATTGCGAGCAGCGCCCATGAGTGGAAGTTGTGCATTCCCACCACGAATGGAGACAGAGCCGGCATTCCGAAGTCGGTGCCGCTGGCAGTGGTGCTCGCGGCGAGAATGGTCGGTATGAAGAAGGGCAACAAGAACGGGTAAGTACAGACGGTAACATCGAGGAGGTTGGCCCTCCGGTACGCCGACAAGCCGAACGTGCCGCCCATTTCCCGCGCGAATTTTCCCGTTGTCAGAATGGCGACAACCGAGTGGGTGGTCAGAAGGACCGCGACTGAAACGGTGGTGAAGATCCACATGTCCGCATGCCGTGGTGATGTTGCCCGGGCCGTCGTCCAATCAACGACTCGATCCACAACGCCGCATCCTTCGAGACCCGCCACCAGGCCCATGAGCAAGACCGTGAAGATCGAGATCCCAAGACCGCGTTCCATGCCCTCAATGATCAAACCCCGCGCGACAAACGCATCGTGGTCTATCACGAGGATGTCGCGTGGCGAGAGAAGTCCCGTGAAGAGGCCGACAATCAGTGCAACGAGGGCTCCGTAGATCAGTCCCTCCAGCAAGTGGCGGCGACATAGCAGCGCTCCGATTGCCACACCCGGAGCAAGCAGCATCGGCAGGCCGCGCGGACCGAATGCCGATGCCGATCCCGTCTGCGCAATTCCTGACGCGGGTTCCGTAGTTCCCATCGCCACATAGAGAACCAGTGCCGCGGCGGCGGCCGGAAGTGCGTACTTGAGCCGACTCCTTACAACGCCACCGATATCCGCTCCCTGCGAGGTTGCCGACGCAATGGTTGTATCAGACACGGGCGAGATGTTGTCGCCGAATGTCGCACCGCCAATAATGGCGCCTATGAGAACCGGGGGTGAGGCTCCAAGATCGGCACCGCCCGGGTACAGGAGCGGTGCACAGAGGATGATCGTACCCAGACTCGTTCCGGTGGCTGTGGATACTGCGCAACAGACCAGGAACGCGGCGGCAACGAACCAGCGCCCCGACAAACATGTTCGAGTCGCGATCCAGACGAGAGAGTCCACGAACCCGCTCGCATTCATCAGCGCACCGAGCACTCCGGCAAGCAGCCAGGCCATCACCATGAGCATCACCATACGCTGACTCATGCCGTCGATGGCGTTCTCGGCGTACGCTTTGCGATCGCGAGCCAGGAGGATACCCAGCGCCAGCGCCGCAAGTAAAATGGGCCAGAAACTTCTCTCGTCGGGGGCGCCGGAGAACGCGAGCCACGAAACACCCGCAAGGAAGAGAGCAAACGGCGCGAGAGCGCCCGCGGTTCCTCCGTGGAACATCACGGTTCGGGTTGTGGGTTTTCCGGCCATCGGCTTAATGAGAGCCGCTCCTTCGGAACATGTCAATGAGCTGAGACGGCGTACGTCGTTGACATTCTTCCACCGGGAGCAAGCAGACTTCAGTAGCGGGAAAGCCAGATCTCATGCCTGGGACGTTTTTTTCGGCCGTTCGGCAGTCTCGCCGACTCGGAAGACGTTTGCTTCGAGGTCACGCAAGCCACCTACATCCCGTGGCACGTTTTACGGCGGCTTTGGTCGGCGTTCCGGCGTATGCCGGGCGGCGGGGCGAGTCGATTTCGCGCGGGACGGCGTCGAGGGAAGGCTTGACATCGGTCAGGGAAAGCTCGACATCAATGGGGGAAGGATTCCCCTCGGTTTGGGACGCTTCCTAACGACGAGGGAAGGCTACCCCTCTACGAGGGAAAGCTTGACATCGGTGAGGGACAGCTTGACCCCGGTGGGGGAAAGGGTGACATCGATGGAGGAGGGCTTCCCCTCAGTTTGGGACGCTTCCTGACAACGAGGGAATGCTCTTCCTCTACGAGGGAAAGCATGACATCGGTGAGGGACGCCTTGACCCAGGTCGAGGAAAGCTTGACATTCACGTCGGAAGGCCCGCCGTGATGCACGTAAATCCATATGTGACAACCACTTATCTGCTGGCGGCAAAAAAGCATGTCAGGACATCCGAACCCTATGGGCGATACTTCAGAACGTCAGATGGAGCAGCAAGTCGTGCACCTGGCACCCGCTTATGAAACGCCACGACTCATAGTGGGGGCATGGCAGTTTTCCGCCGGGCACAACGTCGATCCTGCAAACACCGAGGACGCCCTCAACACCCTGACTGCCTTCGCCGAATCAGGACTCTCGACGTTCGACTGCGCGGATATCTACACGGGCGTTGAGGAGTTGCTGGGAGAGTTCCTCCGCCGGGCGAAGCGCAACAAACGAGGGCAGGCCACAACGTTTCAAGTCCACACCAAGTTTGTACCCGACCGTGATGCCCTGCCCCACATCTCCAAAGCATACACCGAACGCATCATCGACCGCTCGCTGAGGAGGCTCGGAGTCGAACAGCTGGATCTAGTTCAGTTCTCATGGTGGGACTATGACGTACCGGGATACGTTGAGACCGCCCAATGGCTCAATGAACTCCGACAGGCAGGGAAGATTCGCCATCTGGGTGTCACCAACTTCGATGTACGCACCATTCGAGAGATTGTAGACGCCGGCATACCTGTCGTGTCACAACAGGTGCAGTACTCCGCACTCGATCACCGCCCGGAACACGGCCTGGTCGAGTTTTGTCATGAACACGACATTCACTTGCTCTGCTACGGAACGGTTGCCGGCGGTTTCCTTTCAGATCGCTGGTTGGGCGCACCGGAACCCACCGGGTCTCTTGCGAACCGGTCGCTCACCAAATACAAGCTGATGATAGACGAGTTTGGAGGCTGGGAAGCGTTTCAGGAATTGCTCTTGACGCTCCACGACGTTGCAGCCAAGCATGGCGTCGGTATCAGCGAAGTCGCAACACAATACGTATTGGAAAGACCTCGAGTGGCCGCGGCGATCGTTGGCGCGCGAAGCACGGAGCATCTCGAGCACAACCTGCGCGTGCTCACACTAAAGCTTGACGATCAAGACATCGAACGGATTCGGGGACTCGCTGTAGATTGCTCTGCCGGCGGAGATGTCTTCGAACTCGAACGGGAACCGCACGGCAAGCACGCGTCGATTATGCGGTACAATCTGAATACGGAGGGGACTTCGGATGTTGATGACAGTGAGTGAGAGCTGCGCTGGACTCACAACTCCCAATTCACGACCTGCTGCCCGTCACCTACCTACTGTCGACGCAACTCAGCCAACTTCTCCCGCACCAGTCTCGCCTCCCTGAACTCGGGATCGGCATCTGCCCACACTTCGAGAGCCGATTCTAGATGCTCCACCGCAACATCCACATCGCCTGACTCGGCAGCGACGAGTGCGAGTTCATATAGCACCCGCGGGTCCGCAGGCACTACTCTGCGCGCATCGTTCAGATACTCCTCGGCCTTGTCCAGGTCTCCGAGTTTCCTGTAGCAACGCCCGATGTCGCGCAGTACACTCACCCTAGCATGGTCCGACTCCAGCCGAGCTTCAAAACTCGCAATGGCCTCCTCGTATGCCCCTCGAAGCTCGTGAATCCGTCCCTGTGCGTTGTGCACGTTCTGCATGAGTGCACCGGCGCCGAAGGCTTGGATGAATTCCATCAGATCGACCAAAGCAAGCTCGGCTGCATCAGCATCTTCCTGCTCTAGTGCTATCGCAAGCCGGCCCATAGACGAGAGTTTATCGAATGGCGGACGTAACTCTCCGGCCGCTGCCTCGTACCTCCGTTCTGCCTCATCAACGCGACCGGCTCGAACGTAAAGGTCGAGGGTGGTGAGCTGTGCCATCAAGAACGGGACCGCGGCAGAAACTTGCCGCGCCGCCGCTAACTCCGTCTCGATCACTTCGACGGCTCTGGATGCCTGGCCGCGGAACGAAAAGGCCCGGCGGAGCGCGGTTAGGACTATGCCTGTGTCCTCGAGCGTTCTCGAACGCTCGAGCGCCGCATTCAGTTGCGTGAATTCAGCTTCGAAATTGCCAAAACTCCGCTCCAGTTCCGCCAAGCTCGTCAGCGTGGAGATATTCCCCGGTTCCAAGAGCAATGCTCGGTCATAGTACTCTTTCGCTCGCTCATGTTGGCCGAGTATTCGATACAGACCTCCCAACGACGCGTATGGCGCTCTGTGCTCTGGGTACTGAGCGGCGTAGCGCTCGTAGTACACGATGGCTTCGTCAAAACTGCCTGCCTCCCGATGCTGCCCAGCTAGGTCTCGCAGGTATTCGTACTGTGTCGGATCGACCTCGAGAATGGCCTCATACTGAGCGATGGCCTCATCCCGCTCCATGCGCAACTCGTGTAAGTTCGCGAGCACGGCCCTGCCCTCGATGTCTTCAGGCGACAGCTCAACGCGCATCTTCGCCACAGCGATCATCTTGTCAGGTTGCTGCATGAAGTCGTAGTAGGAAGTCTTGATCTGGAACTGGATTCTCTCGGGAAGCCGATACATGTGTTGCATGGCTCCCTGAATTGCACCAGCAGCTTTCTCTCGATCGTTCCCGAGGATGGCAACACCGTAGAGCAGCAGGTGGGCCAGAGCGTTTGTCTCATCCTCGGCAACTGCCTGCTCGAGATGTGTCCTAGCTGCCTGCCAGTCGGACCGAAGTGAAAGCACAACCGCCCCACGCATCAGATGCTCGAACGACGCCATCGAGCTGGTGACGATTTCGGCAACCGGTAGGTCTTCTGTTTCCTCTATGTATTGTGCTGGAACTCCGAGATCGCGTTTCAGCTGTACAGAAATACTGTCGACGATCTCGAACAGGTCACTGCCGGCAAGAGTGTGTTCTGCCACGAGTCTCCCACGGCCGGTATCGAAAACACGGACCGTCACTGACAGACCGTCTGCATTGGTTCGGTAGGTACCAGACACAAACATCGGCACGTGAACTTGTTCGGCGAGGTCTCTCTTGAGAGTGAGAGGTAGCCCTAAGCCATCCGGGAATCCCCGCTCAATGAAATCACTGGCGAACCGTTCCGGGGCTGTGATCTGAAAGAAGAGATCCTGACTCAGATCCGCCTCTAGTGCACCTGGAATCCCAAAGGAATACCAATCGTTTTCGGCATGAGTGTCTTCAGAATCGAAATAGAAGAGAATCAAACGTTTCCTGAATTCGCTCTTGGGTATCACACGCTCGAGAGCGTTTCCATCTTCGTCCTCGATCACGACAGAACTGGTTGCCGCACCCAGGTCTCTGGTGCCGAACATCAATGCTAGAAGCAAAACCGACACTGCCAAGTTTGCCGGTATGCCAATCTTGCCCAGTTTCGTCCACTGGGAGACAGATCCGCGATTGGCCTGAAGTGCGTAGATCAATACCGCTGGGAATAGCGACAAAAGGGCAACGACACCTACGCTCGGAAGGTGAGGCGAAAGGACAAACCTGTTCACGAGGTAATCGAGCAACAAGAACGAACCCGCGACAACCAAAATGTAGATGCCAACCACTTTGGCGACACCGACCCAAGTCCGCGGAGCAATAACAGCCTGCGTCGGTTGCGGTGTAACCCCAGGCAATGACGGCGCCCCGCCCGTTCCGAGCAGTGCTTTCGCGAAATCGGAAGCAGTTGAAAACCTGTCCGCAGGAGTTTTGGCCAGTGCCTTGAGAATCGCCCCAGACATCTCCTCACTCACCGTATGGCGCACTAGAGACGCCGACGGCGGCGGAGCCGCTACATGCTGAGAGACGATCGCGGAAACGGTTGATCCCGTGAACGGTGGTTGTCCCACGAACATCTCGTAGACGAGACATCCGAGCGCGTATATGTCGCTGCGGGAGTCCACATCTTCACCACTGGCCTGCTCCGGGCTCATGTAGGTCGGTGTTCCAACCGCCATGCCGGTACTTGTCAGCCGTTCGCTGCCTGCAGCACTCACCGCCTTGGCTATCCCAAAGTCTGCAATGACGGCATGACCACCGTACAGGAGGATATTCTCGGGCTTGATGTCACGGTGGACAACACCCTGAGCGTGTGCGTGGCTCAGCGCGTTCGCTACTTCCTGCGCGATCTGCACCGTGTCTTCGATCGGCAACTGCTTCTCGCGATTGATCCGGTCGCGTAGGGATTCGCCCTCCACGAACGGCATCACGTAGTACAGCAATCCTTCAGCGACACCCGAGTCGTGCACGGTGAGAATGTGGGGATGGTTCAGGCTTGCCGCGGTTTCGATCTCGAGCAGGAAGCGCTCTTCTCCCAACTGCTCGGCCACCTCGGGTTTAAAGACCTTGATTGCAACCTGGCGGTTGTGCTTGACGTCCTGCGCCAGGTAGACAACGGCCATTCCACCCTCACCCAACTCCCGCTCGATGGCATACCGATCCCTGAGTGCTGAGCGGAGGACTGAAAGGACGTCAATCATGCATCACCTCTCCATCGCGGACTCAACCTCGCCGCGCCCAACCAGTTCGCGATCGATCCGGTCACCGATCTCCCTGGCTCTTTCGAGATGCAGGGTCAAATCTTGCACTGAGCCTTCGCCCGCCTGAAGTCGCATGAGCGCCAAGCGCAGCTTCTCGAGCGCGGCGACCGTGGCCGTGAGCTGTTCCCCAGTATCTTCCCTGCCGCGCAGCCGTTCAGCGTGGCTTTCCAGGCGGTCAACCACCTCCGGTACGTCGCTCACCTGAGAGCGGTCCGCCGCCGGCAATTCGTGGAACAGATCCACCGCGGCGCGGCTCAGCACCAGTTCGGTTGCGTCCGCCGAAGGGTGAGCGGGCCGCTCGGGTGGTTCCACACCTTTGCCCGCCACGCCAAAGAACCACCGCCCGAACTTTCCTGCCCACAACCGGTGCCACATGGTGTTCATGCGTTTCAGCCAACGACGTTTCGTGGCAGCGTTCGCCTCTTCTTCCTGTACCTGCGCCTCCGCGAGGAGGGCGGCACGGATATCTTCATACGCGTACCCCTCACGAAGCAGTCGGCGGGCAAGCATCACCAGTTGGATCAATAGGATCATTCCGATAATGCCTGGGCCACCGAGAGAAATGCTCACGCCGCCTGAACCGGCGGAAGCACTTTGGCCGCCGATAGCGAGGGCGAAGATCACCATGGTCGTCACTTCTGCGTTGCGAACGAAGTTTCGTACGAGCGGCGGCGCACGCAGGTCACGACCCCTCGCGTCACCGACCTCCCTGGCTACTTCATCACCAGTCTGGATGCGATCTTCGGGGGCCTTTTCAAGGCAGCGGTCTATGACTGCAGCTAGCCGGTCGGATGCGTCCGGACACTCCGATTGGATCGACGGAGCCGGACTCGACACTTGCAGCGCCAGCATGGCGGGAAGTGTCGGAGCGTCGAACGGCGCCCGACCTGATAGAGCATAGAACATCGTCGCGGCCAATGAGTAGAGATCGCTCCGCCCGTCAACCATGTCGCCACACGCTTGCTCGGGACTCATGTAACGCGCCGTCCCAATGATCTCGCCTGTAGGTTCCTCCCCCTCTGGCCTCCCAACCTGCGCGATTCCGAAGTCGGTGACCATCGCCCGGTCGGTTGCCTCCTCGATCATGATGTTGTCGGGCTTCACATCTCTATGCACCACTCCGCGCTGGTGGGCATATCCGAGGGCCCAGGCCACCTCCTGCATGACCTTCATCGCATACCGCGGGCTCAGTGCCCCAACCCGCTCCACACGTTCGCGAAGTGTCTCACCATCTACGTACCCCATCACGAAGAACACGAGCTTCCCGTGCTCCTCGACCGAATGGATGGGCACGATATTCGGGTGCGACAGACCGGCGGCTGTGCGCGCTTCAGCAAGGAACCGCTCGCGGTGATCACCCTCAATCGCAAACATGGGCGGTAGGAGCTTGATGGCCACCAACCGATCGAGTGCAACATCTCGCGCGAGGAAGACGATGCCCATACCGCCGCGGCCAAGCTCGCGTTCTATCGAATAGCGACCCGCGAGGACCTCTTGGAGGGCGAAAAGTTCGGACCCAATTCGTTCGGACATGGCTTTAAGAGTACTGATCAAAGATGGATCGGGGAAGAAGGAGCAGAGTGACGGATGCAGAGGTGCAGGCGTGCAGAGGCAGCAGCGAGTGGGATTGGCGGAATACACGGCATCGGCGGCATAGCAACTCACTACACACCAATCAGAACTCAGGAACCTCCTGCGCCTCTCGAGTATCACGTAAGTCCATCACCCAAATATCGCTCTCGTGATTGCCAACGGTGAAAAAGAATCTCCTGCCGTCAGTGTCGAACTCGTTTCTGCGCGACTGAAACCTGGGATCGTCAAACTCAGCCAATATGCGCGGTGTTCCTCCGGTTGCAGGAATCGACCAGAAACTCGAGCGGCGCGTGGAGTCAAATGCCTTGTAGTAGATGAAGTTGCCGTCGGGTGACCAGTCCAAAGCCCACGGTATTGCCGCATTGGAATCGCCGGACGGCTCGGTCAAGATCCTTGGTTCCCCACCATCTACCGAAATAACGCGCACCGCCTCAGACCCGATGTAGGCGACCTCCGTTCCGTCCGGCGACCAATGCGGGTCGAATCCGCCGTCAGTCGTAAGTTGCTGTGGTGCGCTCCATTCCCCGGAGTCCTGATCCCGTGATACGATGAACAGTTCGGCTCGGCCCGTCTTGTCCGAATGGTAAACGATGCTGCTGCCGTCGGGAGACCATTGCGGTGCACGATTCTGCCCCGAGTCGGACGTAACCTGCGCCTCGTTCGAGCCATCCGCATCCATCGTCCACACGTCACGTTTTCCGGACCGGAACGAATAGAACGCCAACTCGAATCCATCACGCGTCCAGGCGGGGTAAAAGTCGTCGCGTGGGTCGGTCGTCAGGCGTTCTGGTTCCCCCCCATCAAGGCTAAGTCGGTAAATGTCCTGAGTTCCGTGCTGATCCGAATCATATGCCAACCAGTCGCCATCAGGCGATACCGCCAGTCCCTCGATCGTTTGATTACCGTCTGTCACGGGAACTGCCGCCGCTGTCGTTGCTCTCCCACGCTCCGGTATGGCCAGCGACCAGACATTCGCGTCCATCTGGAGAACTGAGTATGTCAGGAATGAGGCATCTCCGGCGAGGCTCACTGTGTGCACGTTGAGACCAGTTGTGAGGCGCACGCGTTCGCCGCTAGCCCGTCCCGCCCTGTCTACCGGGATTTGGTAGATGTCGCGTCGACCATCGTGATTCGACACGAACACCAGAGATTCGCCGTCGGCAGTCCATACAGGGCTCACGTGAAGAAACGTCGTTTCGGTGAACTGCACCGCCTCGCCGTTCGCAACCGAGACGATCCAGAGTGCACTCGGTGCGATGTTACCCAGCACAAATGTCCCGTACACGAACGTGGGATTGCCGGACACAAAGACGATTCTAGAGCCATCGGGGGACCAGCTAGGCGAGTGTCCATCAACCATCTCAACGAGACGTCTCGGCTCGCCACCATTGACTGGTACGGTGTAGATTCCGCCACTCTTTCCGTATGCGATCTGCGTGCCGTCCGGCGACCAGGATGCGCCGAAGATCTCATCCTCGCCACCGACCGTCTGAACGACGGTGCTTGGCGTGCCTCCGGCGGCTGGTATGACCTGGACAGCACTGCCGTCTGAGTTCGTATTCAAGAATGCTATTTGGGTACCATCGGGTGACCAGCGGGGCCAGCGGTGATGCCCAGAGATCGTATCTGTAAGTGGAATGATACCGCTGCCTCCGTCGACGTCCTGCAGATAAAGCTTCATGGCCCCCAACGGACCCGAGGCGTATGCAACCAAATCGCCATCAGGGGAGATCGCAGGATCCAATTCCAAACCTTGTGAGTTTGTCAGGCGTTGGGTCAGTCCGACAGCGATGGTATCAGGTCCGTTGCCGAGCACAACGGCTAACGCAGTGATCCCAGCAATTACCACAAGGGCCGCGGATACCACTGCCACCACCAGTCGCTTGCTGTATGACGAGGTCTCCTCGGCAGGTGCAACCATCGGTCGAGTTGCGCGCGCGTCCACGTTCAGCGCATCGGCAAACTGGGCGGCGCTGGTGAATCTCTCAGCAGGTTCCTTGGACAACGCCTTCAGTACGGCGAGATCAACAGCATTTGGAACAGAGTCACGTCTCGTTCGGATAGGTTTGGGTTGATCCTTGATGACCTTCGTCAGCACGGCATGGACGCTTTTGCCGATGAAGGGAGGCTCACCCACCAACATCTCATAGAGTACAGACCCCAAGGAGTAAATATCGCTGCGGGCGCCAAGTTGAGGGTCTGCATGCGCCTGTTCTGGGCTCATGTATTCTGGTGTGCCCACCATGAGCCCCTGGTCGGTAACTCGTCGGTCAGGATCATCGGCAAGGCCGAGCGCGATCCCGAAATCACCAATGAGGGGCTTCCCTGCGTGCAGTAGGATGTTGCCGGGCTTGACGTCCCGGTGGACCACTCCGTTGCGATGCGCAAACTCGAGTGCGTTCGCAACCTCCGTCGCAATGAAGATCGCGTCCGAGATCAGGAGCTGCCCTTCTCGCTCCAATCGTTCGCTCAGAGTCTCCCCTGTCACGAACGGCATGACATAGTACAGCACGCCATCGATCTCACCTGAATCGAACAGCGGCAATATGTTGGGGTGATTCAATTTGGCGGTGACGCGGATCTCCTCGAGGAAGCGCTTCCCCTCGACTACCCGACGTAGCTCCGGCCGTAGCAATTTCAACGCGACCTTTCGCCCATGCTTCAGGTCCTCGGCCAGGTAGACGTACGCCATCCCGCCGCGACCGATCTCCCTTTCGATCGCATAGCGATCGGAGAGTTCGGCCTTGAGCTTGTCGACGGCATTCGTCATGGTGACTGCATTCCTATCCCAGGTGTTGTGCCAACTGTGCAGCACCACCACCAGAGAAGCACGGGTGAGACAGCACCAACCGGGGGTTGAAGGAGCTCGGCACTGTCCGCTTTATGCGAATATGAACAGTACCGATTAACCTAAATTGGCGGTAGCAGGGGCGAGGTGCGAGAGCAATGGGTGCGGAGCGTCAAAGATGCCCAGAACCGGCAGAAGCGGCCAGACTGCTTCAGAATCCGCATCAACCACCTGGACTGCTATAGCCACACGCTGATAATATTGGACACCACAAACAATCAACTCAATTGCAGAGGCGTTTTGTCATGAGTGAACCAATCATCCCTCAGAAGGAGCCTTACCTGGTAGAGGTAGAAGCCGGGAAGGTCTATGCTTGGTGTGCTTGCGGTCGGTCGAAGAACCAACCGTTTTGCGATGGTACGCACATCGAGACCGACGCCACTCCAGTAATATGGGAGGCGAAGGAAGACGAACTGCAGGCTTTCTGCGGCTGCAAGAAGACTAAGAATCCACCGTTCTGCGACGGCACACATAATTCGTTGTAATTCCTTGAGAGCTTTCGTGGCACAGCGTCATTCCCTACCAACCGACCTATTCCGGGCAATGGCCGCGGCAGCCTTGCTCGGAGGTCCTGCCGCCGTTTCAGGTGCGGCATACCAGGTGGCGACTCCGCAGAACCCGATTGACGTATACGAGGCAACGATACCAGAACTGCAGGATGCGATGGCGTCGGGCCGGGTTACGGCAGTAAATCTCGTGGATGCATATCTCGCACGGATCGAGGCTTACGACAAACGCGGACCTGCACTCAATTCGCTGATCCGGATCAACCCAAAAGCACGATCGGACGCTGAGGCACTCGATCGAGAACGTACAACTCTTGGTCCGCGCGGGTCTCTCCACGGCATCCCCATTTTGCTCAAGGACAACTACGACACCGCAGACCTACCTACGACCGGTGGCTCTGTCGCGCTCGCCGGCCTTGTACCTTCGAACGACGCCTTTCAGGTCAAGAGACTGCGCGATGCCGGCGCGGTCATCCTTGGCAAGACC
>JBDGYW010000109.1:0-12234 GCA_039588935.1 Gemmatimonadota bacterium
AAGGCGCTGAAAGAAGAAGGTTACCGGGTCATACTGGTGAACTCCAATCCTGCCACCATCATGACAGATCCCGAGCTGGCCGACCGGACATATGTCGAACCAGTGGCGCCGGAGTGGGTCGCGAGGGTGATCGAGCGAGAGCGTCCCGACGCGCTACTGCCCACAATGGGTGGCCAGACTGCGTTGAACGTGGCGATGGCCTTGGCCGAGGACGGCACGCTCGAGGAGTTCGGTGTAGAACTCATTGGTGCGGATGTGCGTGCCATCCGATTGGCTGAAGACCGCCAGGAATTCGCTGATGCGATGAGGAGAATTGGGCTGGCGGTCCCTGTCGGCTCTGTTGTCGCATCGTTGGAGGAGGGATTTGAGGTCATCGACGAAGTAGGTTACCCCGCCATCATCCGCCCTTCCTTCACGCTTGGTGGGACCGGCGGTGGTGTGGCCTATAACAGAGAGGAGTACGAGGTCCGCCTGCGCCACGCACTTGAACTCTCACCGGTCGGGTCGGCTCTTGTTGAGCGGTCTGTGATAGGGTGGAAGGAGTTCGAGCTGGAGGTCATGCGGGACCGCAAGGACAACGTTGTCATCGTGTGCTCGATAGAGAACATCGATCCGATGGGAGTGCATACCGGTGACTCGATAACTGTCGCACCGGCCATGACTCTGACGGACCGTGAATATCAGGTTATGCGCGACGCATCGATCGCGATCATCAGGGAAATCGGTGTGTCGGCAGGCGGCTGCAACATCCAGTTTGCTGTCGATCCGATGACCGGTGAGATGCTGGTCATCGAGATGAACCCCCGTGTATCGCGCTCGTCGGCACTTGCATCCAAGGCGACTGGGTTTCCTATCGCTCGAATCGGCACCAAGGTCGCCGTCGGGTACACGCTAGATGAACTTCCCAACGACATCACTAAATCCACTCCGGCGTCGTTCGAGCCCGTTCTCGACTATGTGGTGGTGAAGTTCCCCCGCTTCGCATTCGAAAAGTTCCCGGAAACCGACAAGAGGTTGACGACGCAGATGAAGGCGGTTGGGGAATCGATGGCAATCGGTCGGACTTTCAAGGAGGCTTTCCAAAAAGGCCTGCGTGCTCTCGAGATCGACCGTTCCGGATGGGTCGCCGCCGCAACTCCCGAAGACGACGGGCTTGATGCCGATGACGATGAGTCGCTCAGTCAGGCGCTACGCGTGCCCACCTCGGAACGGATCTTCCAAATCAAACGCGCGATGAGAGCGGGGCTGTCCGTTTCAGAGATCGGGACACTGAGCGGGATCGACGAATGGTTTTTGGCCCAACTCGAGGAGTTGATCGAAGCTGAGGATCAATGGGCCGCAGTCGGTCAGGTTGACGAAGAGGGACTCCGTTCGATGAAGAAGATGGGGTTCTCGGATCTGCAGCTGGCCGACATACGGGGCTTGCAGGAGCAGGACGTCCGCGAGTTGAGGTGGAGGAATGGAATCCATCCCAGTTACAAAGTGGTGGACACCTGTGCGGGTGAATTCCCTGCGGCGACACCCTACTACTACTCGTCCTACGACGAAGAGAATGAATCGCAATCTCTCGGTAGTGACGGCATCGTGATCCTTGGGAGTGGGCCTAATCGTATCGGGCAAGGAGTGGAGTTCGACTACTGCTGTGTCCGAGCTGGCTTGGCCTTCAGAGAGCTGGGCTACCGGACGATCATGATCAACTCCAATCCGGAGACGGTTTCAACCGACTTCGATATCTCCGACAAACTGTATTTTGAGCCGCTTACCCTGGAGGACGTATTAGAGATCATCCGAGTCGAACAACCCAAAGGAGTTGTGGTGCAACTGGGCGGCCAGACTCCGCTCAAACTGACGAAGGCCTTGGAGCAGGCCGGTGTGCCGATATTGGGAACCAAGCCGGATGCGATCGACGTTGCTGAAGACCGTCGCAGGTTCGAAGCACTTTCCCGTGAACTTGGTGTCCGGCAGCCTGCAAACGGCACTGTGGTTAATCTCAACGAGGCGGTTGTGGTTGCTGGAGATGTCGGCTACCCCGTCTTGGTACGCCCCTCATACGTGCTCGGTGGCCGAGCGATGGAAATCATCTACGACGAAAAGTCACTCCGAAACTACTTCCAGCGTGCAGTGGACGTATCCTCGGGTCATCCGATTCTGATCGATCAGTTTCTCGAAGACGCATTCGAGGCAGATGTAGATGCGGTGTGTGACGGTGAGCGGTGTCTGATTGGCGGCGTGATGCAACATATCGAAGACGCCGGTATTCACTCGGGCGACTCGGCGTGTGTGCTTCCTTCGTACCGCATCGATGAGGCTGCGCTGGAAAAGATGGCTGAGCACACCCGTAGCTTCGCCCGCGCGCTGGGAGTAGTGGGGTTGATAAACGTCCAGTACGCGGTCAAGGACGGTGTGGTGTACGTGTTGGAGGTGAACCCGCGCGGTTCCCGAACGATTCCCTTTGTGAGCAAAGCCACGGGCGTGTCGATGGCCAAGTTGGCTGCAGCCGCAATGGTAGGGAAACGCCTCGATGAAGTTGCAGCCGTCGATGAAATCCCCATTCCCTGTGTTGCGGTGAAGGAAGCTGTCTTCCCGTTCACGAAACTCCCTGATGTTGACACACTACTGGGGCCCGAGATGCGGTCGACTGGAGAGGTGATGGGGATCGCGGATAGCCTGGGTATGGCGTTCGCAAAGGCTCAAAGTGGTGCTGGCAGTCCGTTGCCTCTGGAGGGAACCGTATTTGTCACCGTGAATGACAGCGACAAGCCGACTGTGACACCGATCGTCCGCCGCTTCCATGAAATGGGATATGAGATCGTGGCCACCGACGGCACTGCCCGGTACCTTCGCTCTCGCGGCATTCCCACCAGGCGTGTATTCAAGATATATGAAGGCCGTCCCAACATCTCTGACCTGATCGTGTCGGGGCAGGTTCAGTTGTTGATAAACACGCCACTTGGCAAGCTGACACAGAAAGACGACTACTTCATTCGGCGCACATCGTTGCAGCGCGGTATTCCCTATGTTACGACGATGTCCGCAGCGAGTGCTGCCTGTGACGCAGTGCTTGCACTTCGAAGTCGGCGGGGTGCAGTTCGTTGTCTTCAGGAGTGGTACGAAATCGCTGAAATTGAAGATACTCCGGAATGAGCAAAGAGATATGGAAGGAACTCGGCGCTCGATTCGGTGAGCGTCTGCTGATCGACGAACCCCTCAGCGGTTATACCACCTATCGAATCGGGGGCCCGGCAGCGGCAGTACTCTTTCCCCATGCTGCAGAGGAAGTTGCCGAAAGTCTGGAGTTTTGCCGCAGTTCGGGTCTCGCGTGGGTTGTCTTGGGATTGGGATCGAACGTATTGGTCTCGGATTCGGGATTCCCCGGCCTCGTGATTCGGATAGGCAAGGGACTTGATGGTGTACTTGATCAGGGTGAGGACGGCAATGTCTGGAGGGTGGCCGCAGGCATGCCCACGCCTCGGCTCGCTCGCGAGACGGCAATGGCCGGTTTGGCAGGTGTCCACAAGCTCGTTGGGATTCCGGGCACCGTTGGGGGTGGCGTAGCAACCAATGCAGGTGCGAATGGCCAGGAGTTCTGCCAGGTCGTGCGAAGCGTTGAGTACGTGGTGCAGGACGGCAGGATGATTGAGGTAACCGGCGATCGGGTTCATTGGGAGTACAGGAGAGGGCTGGACGGGGTGGTGGTAACAGCAGTGACGTTTGAGTTCGAAGCGGGTGACAGCGAGGCGCAGCAACAGGCTATTCGGAGCATTCAGGCGTCCCGAAGGGAACAGACGCCGTTCGACTTACCTTGCTGTGGGTCAGTTTTCAAAAACCCGGGCTTTTCGGAGCCCGGCCAAGCTAGAGACGAGGACGGCAAGATACCAGCCACAGCGGGCCAATTGATAGACGCCGCGGGCCTTAAGGGGTTTCGTGTGGGGGCTGCTGAGGTATCGAAGATGCATGCCAATTACATTGTGAACCTCGGGGGCGCAACCGCAGTGGAAGTCCATTCCGTGATTGAGGCGGTTAGAGGGCGCGTTTTTGGAGAGTTTGGTGTGGAGTTGGAGTTGGAAGTCAGAATCATCGAGTGAGGTAATAGATGACCGCCTATTTCGTTCATGAGAGTTCTTACGTTGACGACGGTGCACAGGTTGGTGATGGCACGAAGATCTGGCATTTCAGCCACGTAATGCCGGGCGCCGTTATCGGAGACAACTGCAGTCTGGGGCAGAACGTCGTAGTGATGCCGGGTACCAAGATCGGTAACAATGTGAAAATCCAAAACAACGTCTCGATCTACGAGGGTGTGATTCTCGAAGACGACGTGTTCTGCGGGCCGTCATGTGTGTTCACTAATGTCGGCCGACCTCGTTCGCATGTTTCACGCAAGACCGAATACGAGGAGACGCTTGTGGGCCGCGGCTCATCGATTGGAGCCAACGCGACAGTGGTGTGCGGAATCACCCTGGGTGAATTCTCGTTTGTTGGTGCAGGAGCTGTGGTGACATCTAACGTGGTTTCCTACGCATTGATGGTTGGTGTTCCGGCGCGCCGAGTCGGCTGGATGTGCAGCTGCGGTGAACGGCTTCATCTGACTGACGGAAAAGGCACCTGTGAGCGGTGTGGTTCGTCTTACCTAGAGCAAATGGGCCGGCTCAAGCCGATTGTCGACCTAGGCTGAGCCCAGTAACTTATTGCCAACTATATACTTGGAATCATGATGAAAGTACCGCTGCTTGATCTTTCTGCACAAATGGAGACGATTCGTGACGAGGTTCTGCCTCCCTTTCTCGATGTGGTTGAGAGTCAACGATACATCATGGGAGAGCCTGTTCGTGACCTCGAAGCTGCATTGGCCGATTATGTCTGTGCGGGGCACGCGATTGCGTGTGCCAGCGGCACAGATGCGTTGCTCCTTTCTCTCAAGACACTATCACTAGAGCCAGGTGACGAAGTCATCACCACTCCTTTCACCTTCTTCGCGACTGCCGGGGCGATCCACAACGCCGGTGGGCAACCGGTATTCGTCGACATCGATCCCGAGACCTTCAACCTCGACGTTGCACAGGTCGAATCCACGATTTCGTCTCGCACTCGTGCGTTGGTACCAGTACACTTGTTCGGGCAGATGACTCCGATGGAAGAACTGCTCGCGCTCGCCGAGAAACACGATCTGGCCGTAATCGAAGATGCGGCGCAGGCCATCGGCGCAAGGCAGAAGGTTGCCGGCCGTTGGCGCATGGCGGGTGAACTCGGCACAACAGGAGCTTTCTCTTTCTTTCCTAGCAAGAACCTTGGTGGGTGGGGAGACGGGGGCATGATTGTGACGCAGGATGCCGAACTAGCCGATCGCCTACGCAAGCTTCGAACGCATGGTGGAGCAAAGCAGTACCACCACGAGGAGGTGGGTACGAACAGCCGATTGGATACGCTGCAAGCCGCCGTCCTGCTTGCCAAACTCCCGCGTCTAGCGGAGTGGAATGCCGCACGGCGAGCGCACGCCGATTTCTACACGGCCACGTTCGCAGAACTTGAAGCTGTGGCCTCGCCCACTACCGATTACCGGAACGATCATGTCTTCAATCAGTACACGGTTCGAGTGGCTCGCAGAGATGAGCTTCGAACATACCTGAACCAGAATGGCATTGGCTCAGCCGTCTACTATCCAAAGTCGTTGCATTTGCAGAAGTGCTTTGAACACCTGGAATATCCCGAAGGGCAATTTCCTGAAGCGGAGAGGGCCAGCTCGGAGGTGATTTCTTTACCTGTATATCCAGAAATGACCGCTGAACAGCGGGACTGCGTGGTGAACGCCGTGCGGGAGTTTTTCCAATGAGCAAGACGCGGGTGGCTGTGGTGGGTGCGGGCAACTGGGGGCGCAATCATGTCAGGACGCTTGCCGCACTGCCCGAGGCAGATCTCGTCGCAGTGTGCGATACTGACCCGGCTCGTCGTGCAGCGGTGGGACGCCAATATCCTACGGTTCATACCACAGATAGCATCGGTGAAGCGCTCGATATGGCAGATGCAGCCGTCATTGCAACGCCGGCGACATTCCGTCCCGAGCATACAAGAGCGGCAATTGAGCGCGGCATGCCGTTATTGGTTGAAAAGCCGTTTTCTTTGTCGGTTCGTGAAGCTGAAGCGATGGCTGAGTTGGCAGACAAGAAGAATGTGCCGGTGGTGGTCGGCCACCTGCTGATATTTCATGCAGCTGTTGAGCACTTGAAGGTGCTAATCGAAGCGGGGGAACTGGGTGAACTCTACTACCTCTACAGCCAGCGTGTAAACCTGGGCCAGGTACGGCCAGACGAAAACGCTCTGTGGAGTTTTGGACCGCACGATGCGGCGGTTGCGGTTGAACTGCTTGGGGCGTCCCCAACGGCCGTATCTGCGCACGGTAAGAGCTACATCCAGCACGGGATCGAGGATGTTGTCTTCATGATGCTCGAATTCCCGTCTGGGGTAATGGCACATGTTCAGATGTCATGGCTCGATCCCCACAAGGAGCGTCGGCTCACTGTCGTCGGATCCAGAAAGATGGTTGTATTCGACGACATGCAGATCCGGGAGAAGCTCAAGATTTACGACAAAGGTGTTGATCGGCCGCCAGAGTATCACTCGTATGGTGAGAGTCTTGCCATTCGTGAGGGCGATATCGCCATTCCGCGTATTCCCAACGCCGAGCCGCTCGGCACGGAACTGCGGCATTTCATCGCCGTGGCCTCAGGCGCAGAAGAATCGAGGGCTCCAGCAGCAAACGGCGTCGCGATTGTGCGTGTTCTCGAAGCCGCCTGCAAATCCCTCGCAACGAGTGGGTCGAAAGTCTCACTGGAATCTCTACACACGGATTGATCTATGGACATGAAGGCGAAGTTGATTTCCAAGGCGGACGACCGCTCTGCGTTGATGGGTGTCATCGGCCTTGGCTACGTAGGCTTGCCGCTCGCCGTTGAATTTGCTGCAGCTGGTTACAAAGTGCTCGGCTTCGACGTGAGTGAGAAGGCAGTAGCGGGAATCAACAGCGGGCGATCGCATATACAGGACGTACCGACCGAACGGCTGTGTGAATTCGTGACTGCGGGGTTAATCGAGGCAACCACCTCTATGGAGAGGTTGAGTGAGGTAGACGTGGTCAGCATTTGTGTACCCACTCCACTATCCAAAACCAAAGATCCTGACGTCTCCTTTGTCATAGCTGCATCCGAATCTGTTGCGCGTACCATAAGGGCAGGGCAGGTGGTAGTACTCGAGAGCACCACCTACCCTGGTACGACGAGGGAGTTGCTGCTCCCGAACATCGAGTCGCACGGTTTCAGGGTTGGCCAGGACGTATTCCTCGCGTTTAGCCCTGAAAGGGTTGACCCGGGTAATCCCACATGGCAAACCCGCAACACGCCGAAGGTGATCGGTGGGATCACAGAGGCGTGTCGGGATGTGGTGATGGCGCTATACGAGCCCGCATTCGAGACTCTGGTGCCCGTCGAATCACCAGAGGCGGCGGAATTGGTCAAGCTGCTAGAAAACACATTTCGCAGCATAAACATCGGGCTTGTGAATGAGATGGCCATCGTGTGCGACAAACTCGGAGTCGATGTCTGGGATGTCATCGATGCGGCAGCAACAAAGCCGTTTGGCTTCATGAAATTCACGCCGGGCCCCGGCCTCGGCGGTCATTGCATTCCGATCGATCCCCACTACCTCGCCTGGAAAATGCGCGGACTCAACTACAAAACGCGTTTTATCGACGTGGCTTCCGAGGTCAACTCGGAGATGCCCGCTTTCTGGGTTAGGAAGGTCGCGGAACGCCTAAACGAAGATGCCAAGGCACTCCGTGGCTCGAGCGTTTTGGTGTTGGGTGTTACTTACAAGCCTGATATCGATGACGTTCGTGAGAGTCCGGCATTGGACATCATAAGGTTGCTCCGTCAGCAGGGCGCCGAGGTCCAATACCACGATCCGTACGTGCCTGAACTCACGGAAGATGGTGCGGTGCTGGCCTCAATCGAATTCTCTACTAAGGCAGTGGAAGCAGCGGATTGTGTAATCGTTGTAACCGATCACTCGGAAATCGACTATGGGATTGTCGAAGAGCACGCTCAGCAGGTTGTGGACACCAGGAACGCACTGAAGAGGACGAGGTGTACATGCGCATAGCAGTTGTGGGGACAGGCTACGTAGGACTGGTTGTAGGAGCAGGACTGGCAGAGACCGGCAACGACGTCGTTTGTGCCGATGTCGATCAAGAGAAGATCAGGCTGCTGCAAGGTGGACGGATTCCGATCTTCGAACCGGGATTAGAACCACTAGTATCTAGAAATGTGCAGGATGGTCGACTTGGCTTCACGACCGATGTGGGGTCGGCGATTGGACGATCCGAAGTCGTGATGATTGCGGTTGGCACACCGCCAGACGAGGACGGCTCTGCAGATCTTCAACATGTCCTCGCCGTGGCCCGCACGGTTGGCGAGCACATGAACGCTCCCAAGGTAGTAATCACTAAGAGCACAGTACCCGTTGGCACTGCAGAAAAGGTACGCATGGCAATCGCGGAAAGAACATCTTGCGAATTCGATGTGTGTTCAAACCCTGAATTCTTGAAGGAAGGTGCGGCGGTCGACGACTTCATGAAACCCGACCGCATCGTCGTTGGCGTTGACTCCGAGCGGGCTGCTGAAGTGGTGCAAGAGCTTTACGGTCCGTTCATGCGAACCGGCAACCCACTTATCATCATGGATATCGCGTCGGCAGAGATCACTAAGTATGCCGCCAACGCTATGCTGGCTACCCGTATCTCGTTTATGAACGAGATCGCCGCTCTTTGTGAGGAGGTCGGCGGGGACGTAAGCATGGTGCGCCGAGGGATGGGAGGCGATGTGCGCATCGGCCCGCATTTTCTTTTTCCGGGTCCAGGCTTTGGAGGTTCGTGTTTTCCGAAGGACGTCAGAGCGTTGCTGAAGACAGGGAGCGAGAATGGTGTACCGCTGGATGTGATTTCAGCCGTACAGGCAGTGAATGTGCGACAGAAACAGCTGCTTTTTGAGAAGCTCTGCGCGCTTTTGGACAATTCCGTCGCGGAGCGCAGAATTGCTGTGTGGGGACTTGCCTTCAAGGCTCAGACCGACGACATGCGGGAGAGCCCGGCCATCGATTTGATCCGCAAACTCATTGACTTGGGAGCGAGTGTGCAGGTGCATGATCCTGAGGCAATCGACAATGCGAAGAAACTCTTTGGAGACAGGATTGAATACCACGTGCGGGCGTATGACGCACTTGTCGATGCTGACGCGTTGGCAATCGTCACGGAATGGATGGCGTTTCGAACCCCCGATTTCGACCGAATGAAGGCTCAGATGAGAAGCCCGATCATAGTCGACGCCAGGAATCTGTATGAGCCCAGTAGAATGAAGAAACGTGGCTTCACATACGTCGGGATCGGTCGAGGCGTACCCGCGTGAGAGTGGTTGTTACAGGTGGAGCGGGATTCCTTGGGTCCCACATCTGTGATCGCCTCATCCGAGACGGTCACAGTGTTGTCTGCCTCGACAACCTGATCACAGGATCGCTGGCAAACGTGGCACATCTGGACCACGAGGCACGTTTCACATTGGCACGTCATGACGTAAGCAGATACATCTCTGTTGATGGACCTGTTGACGCGGTATTTCATTTTGCCTCACCGGCGAGCCCAATCGACTATCTCGAGTTACCCATCCAGACACTCAAGGTAGGTTCTCTAGGCACGCACAACGCACTCGGGCTGGCGATGGCGAAGCGGGCCCGGTTCCTTCTCGCCAGTACCTCCGAAGTCTATGGTGATCCGCAGGTCCACCCCCAGCCCGAAACATACTGGGGCCACGTGAGCCCAGTTGGCCCACGCGGGGTTTACGACGAAGCTAAACGCTTCGCCGAGGCTATGACCATGGCTTATCACCGCTACCACGGCGTAGATACCCGAATAGTCCGAATATTCAACACTTACGGACCGCGGATGCGCCCGAACGATGGTCGGGTCGTATCTAATTTCATTGTGCAGGCGCTGAAGGGCGAGCCCCTGACCGTCTATGGAGAAGGTTTGCAGACACGGTCGTTCTGCTACGTTGACGATGAAATTGAGGGGCTCATGCGCCTTTTCGAGCGAGGTAGCCATGATCCGACGAACATAGGAAACCCTGCCGAGTTCACAGTGCACCAGCTCGCTGACATGGTGGCTGAACTTGTCGGCTCCAACACTGAGGTGATCTTCAAACCCTTGCCGACTGATGACCCGAAGGTGCGTTGTCCAGACATCTCGAAAGCCGCAGTGGAACTCGGATGGGAACCGCAGGTTACACTCGAGGAGGGGTTGAAACGCACGATAGAGTTCTTCCGAATGAGCCTCGAGATATGACTGAAACTGTATTTGTGACTGGAGCTGCCGGCTTCATCGGGGGGCACGCCTGCCAAACGTTGCTCGACGGAGGCTATGAGGTCATCGGTATTGACAACTTTGATCCGTTCTACGACCGCAGCATCAAAGAAGAAGTCATCCGTTCGCTCTCCAAGAGCCCACGGTTTGAACTCGTGGAGGGAGACATTCGTGATGCTGCGGCAGTGCGCCAGGCGCTGAACAAAGTCGACGTGGTCTTTCATCTCGCTGCAAGAGCCGGCGTCAGGCCGAGCATTGAAGAGCCGGCGCTTTATGCTTCAGTCAATGTTGAAGGTACCGTTTGCCTGCTTGAGGCATGTCGTCAAAGCAACGTACGTCGCTTTGTGTTCGGATCGTCTTCGTCAGTGTACGGAGATGCTACTCCCGTACCATTCAGCGAGGACGCAGTGGCCACATCGCCTGTGTCTCCGTATGCAGCGACGAAAAGAGCTGGCGAACTGATGTGTATGGTGTACTCCGACTTGTATGACATGAGGATCGCTTCGCTGCGGTTCTTTACTGTGTACGGGTACCGTCAACGACCTGATCTCGCCATCCACCGATTTACGCGCTTGCTTGCTAGTGGCTCGTCGATCCAGCAATTCGGGGATGGCTCTACCGAGCGTGACTATACGCACATAGATGACATATTGAAGGGCGTGTTGGCCGCAATCCGCTGGACGGCCCCCCCGGAGCCAAGGCACGATGTATTCAACCTCGGTGAAGCGAGAACGGTCAGGCTCGACATGCTCATATCTCTGATTTCTGACGCGCTCGGAGTGGAGCCCTCAATCGAATTGTTGCCGCCCCAGCCGGGTGATGTACAACGTACATGCGCGGACATCAGCAAGGCTAGGACGGTTCTCGGGTATGATCCTTGTGTGGCGATCGAGGATGGCATCGTGGACTTCGTCAGATGGTACGAGGCTCAAAATGGACATAAGTGCTCATCGGTTGCTTGAGAGGGCGAAGGAGCGGTCGGAACTAGGTGACTACTTCGGCAGTATGCATTTGCTCGAGGAACTCATCGAAACCGGCCGAGCGTATGCGGACGCACACCAACTCCTCGGGCTTGCCTATCACATGGTTGGCAGGTCCGAACGAGCATTGCAGGCTTTTGATCGCGCGCTGGAATTGAATCCGCGTTACGTGGAGGCTCATATCCACCGCGGCATAGTGTTGAGCGACATGGGCCGTAGTTCGGAGGCGGAGCTTGCGTTCACGCTGGCAAGGGATTGCGGTGGGGCTGACCGTGGCGGGGTACAGGAGCACCATGCTGCCAAGCTCTCGAATCTCCACGCGGCGTTGGGTGAAGCCTACGCCGAGGCGGGTGCTCTCAATCCGGCAATCGAACAATATCAAGTGGCGCTACGCTTGGGGCCCAACTTTCATGATTTGCGGTACCGCCTCGGGAGGTTGTTGCTGGACGCAGGTCGCTCTCTTGAAGCACGCGAAGAATTGCAGATGGCTGCAGATGCTCGCCCTGGGTCTCCGGCCAACCAGCTTGCCCTCGGCCTGGCATGCTACGTATCTGGGGACGCCGTATCCGCAAGAGATATCTGGGAGAACATTTTGGCGAACAACCCGGAAGACACGCGAGTAAGCGCCTACCTAGCGATGCTGAATAGGGGAGCGGAGGCTTAGCTTGCGCGCAGGCTGGTTGATCTGTTTGGCGATACTGTCTCTGAGCTGTAGCGGGACGGCAACGGAACACGAGACTCGCGGGGACAGAGCTTACTCTGCTCTCCAGTTCGCGGATGCTCTGGTAGAATATAGACTGACTCTGGTCCAGAACGCGGATGATCCTGCTTTGCTGGCCAAGGCCGCCGCAT
>JBDGYW010000110.1:0-1960 GCA_039588935.1 Gemmatimonadota bacterium
GTTACCTCAAGCTAGTACCAGCAGCTGTAGTGCAGGCCTTTGAGAATAGGATGTTGAACATCCACCCGGCGTTGCTGCCATCTTTCGGGGGCCCAGGCATGTACGGGCAGCGCGTACACAAGGCGGTGCTGGAATCCGGCGCGACACTTTCCGGGGCAACAGTACATATCGTGACCGCCGAGTACGATCGTGGCCCGATCGTGGCTCAATGGCCAGTACCCGTTCGACCCGACGATACTGTCGATTCGCTACAAGAACGCGTCCTGGGAGTCGAGCACAAGCTTCTTCCGGCCGTAGTGCTGGCAGCTGCAAAGGCGAACGACGTGTCACAGATGTTCCCTGCCGGCGGCATGTTCCGGATTTTTTCGGAGAATGCGCCCGCCGTAGACATCTCGGGACCGCAAACTTGAAATAAGGATCCAAACGGGAGGCACCGTGCCGCGTGCACTGATCTCGGTATCGGACAAACGAGGAGTAGTCGAGTTTGCCCGCCAACTCGTGGAGATGGGATGGGAAGTCGTCTCAACAGGCGGGACCGCTCACGCCCTCAAACAGGGTGGTGTCGACGTAACGAGTGTCGAGGACGTCACCGGATTCCCTGAAATCCTCGATGGGCGAGTCAAGACCTTGCACCCAGTTGTCCACGCCGGCCTGTTGGCCCGACGCGATGTACCGTCACATATGGAGTCGCTTCAGGAGCATGGGGTGACGGCGATAGATCTGGTCGCCGTGAACCTCTACCCCTTCCGAGAGACTGTCGACAAACCCGAGGTCGATCTCGAAGATGCCGTGGAGCAGATAGACATCGGTGGACCATCCATGTTGCGGTCGGCTGCGAAGAACTTCATGCACGTATTGCCGATCGTAGACCCTCGTGACTACGGACGTGTAACGACAACTCTGGCTGAAGGGTCAATCGCCAAGAGTTTCCGGCACGAGTTGGCGGCCAAGGTGTTCAGCCATACGGCGGGCTACGATGCGGCAATCGCTGCGTTTCTGAGTCAGGGTGCCGAACTCTTCCCACCGACGCTCAGTCTAATCCTCGAGCGAGTGCAAGATCTGCGTTACGGAGAAAACCCGGTTCAGCGGGCGGCATTGTACTCATCTCGGGAAGGACGCGGAGTGGATGTCTTGCGCCAGCTTCACGGCAAGGAACTGTCATTCAACAATCTCCTCGATATCGAAGCGGCCAGCAGGACGGTGGCGCCGTGGCCAGACCGGCCGGCCTGCGCGATCATCAAACATACGACGCCTTGTGGGCTCGCCATCGGCGAGTCGGCAGAAGAGGCTTACTTGCGTGCAATCACGACCGACCCAAAATCGTCGTTCGGCTCGGTCGTAGGTTTCAATACGGTCGTCGACGCGGTGACCGCTGAGGCGATGGCCGACCTGTTTGTCGAGGCGGTCGTGGCACCGCGGTTCCACGACGATGCGGTTGAGGTGTTCAAGAAGAAGAAGAACATCCGGGTCGTGGAGCTACCGCTCCCGGACAAACGCCGATCGTTCGACTACAAGAGGGTGCGCGGCGGATTCTTGGTCCAAGAACAGTTCATCCACTCCCCCGATGAGTCTGACTGGAAAGTCGCAACCAAGCGGGAACCGACTGACGATGAACGTCGGGATCTTCGATTCGCATGGGCTGCTGTCGCGGCCGTGAAGTCGAATGCCATCTTCCTGGCCAAGAATGAGACGGCCATCGGTATCGGGGCCGGTCAGATGAGTCGTGTTGACTCAGCTTTCCTCGCGGTGCATAAGGCACGCGAAGAGAACCATGGGACCGCCGGGTGCGTCCTGGCGTCGGATGCGTTCTTCCCCTTTCCCGACAGCATCGAACAAGCCGCGGAGGCAGGCATCACAGCAATCATACAACCAGGTGGTTCGATCAGAGACGAGCAGGTGATCGAGGCTGCAAACAGGCATGATCTGGCGATGCTTCTCACCGGCGCTCGCCAATTCCGGC
>JBDGYW010000110.1:1979-14199 GCA_039588935.1 Gemmatimonadota bacterium
CTAGTAGCTCAGATGACGTCTGAATCGCACCAGGTCCGCGAGGGCCCACCGTACTACGTTGCCGCCCTGGTTACCCTGGGAGTACTGGGTCTATACATCATCACGATTGCACCGACAACCCAGTTCTGGGACACCTCCGAGTATATCGCCGCAGCGAAGGTCTTGGGGATTCCGCACCCCCCGGGGAACCCACTGTTCGTTCTGCTGGGTCACGTTTGGGCCCAGCTGCCGCTCGTGGAACACTACGCATTGCGCCTGAACCTCTTCGCTGCAGTCACCAGCGCGGTTTCCTCGGGACTGCTGTTCCTCGTCGCCGAGCGGTTCTTGCGAGCCTTGCTTCCCGATGCCCGAATCCCCAGGTACGCCGCTGCGATTGCAGGCATATTGGTGGGAGCAACCGCGTTCACCGTGTGGAACCAATCCGTCGTCAACGAGAAGGTGTACACGCTGAGCCTTCTCTCCATCAGCTTGATTCTCTGGTTGGCTACGCGGTGGGTCGATCGCGAACCGGGGCCGGCACGCGATCAGCTGTTGCTGGTCATCATCTTTCTACTGGCGCTCTCGTCTACCAACCACACGATGGGGCTTCTGGTCGCGCCAGCGATGATGGTGTTCATGCTGTTCACGCATCGTGCAGAGGGTGCAGACATCGGTGAGTGGGCGAAATGGCTGATGTTCTGCACCATTGTCCTCACATTGGTCTTCCTGCCTGACGTCCTCAAACATGCAGCGAACCGGTCGACCTATTATGCGATTCCCCTCCTGGCGGTGGGAGGTGTAGCAGCATTTGCGGCGATGACCGGCCACTGGATGGTTGCGCTGTTCGCGGTGCTGGTCACGGCAGTGGGCCTTTCGGTAAACGGATTCCTCCCGATTCGCGCGGGGATGTTCCCACCCATCAATGAAGGCGAACCCACGAACTGGGAAGCGCTGAGAGCTGTGCTGTCCCGGGAGCAGTATCAGAAAGGCCCACTCATCCCACGGCAAGCAGACTTGGCTTGGCAGTACATCAACTACTTTCAGTACTTCTCGTGGCAGTTCGGCCGTCACATGGAGCCAGGAATCCGCAACGGGTTAGCGGTCCTTTTCGGTGGTCTCGGAATCATTGGCGCCATCTGGCACTGGGTGAAGGACCGAGCCAACGCCGCTGCTCTGACAGCCCTGATGGCCACTGTGACTGTGCTGCTGGTCTTTTATCTGGATTTCAAGTTCGGATTCTCCGTGCGCCCTGAGGAGAATCTCCTGCGCGAGGTACGCGAGCGGGATTATTTCTTTGTTGCTTCGTTCCAGCTCTGGGGAGTGTGGGCTGCGCTTGGCTTCGGAGCGGTCTTCTACTGGGCAGCCGAGTATTTCAGCGACCGCCTGAAGGGAGACCGGAAGTGGTTGGCGGGCTCGCCCGCGTTGTTGCTGGTGCTCATCCCCCTCATCGGCAACTGGGAAAGTGCCTCGCGAGCACACGAGACAATGCCTAGGGACATCGCGGTCGACATCCTCCAATCGGTTGAACCCTACAGTATACTCGTTACCGCTGGAGACAACGATACATTCCCGCTCTGGTACGTTCAGGAAGTGGAGGGTGTGCGACAGGACGTGGTGATCGCGAACCTCTCGCTCATGAACACTGACTGGCACATTCGCCAGATCAAGCGCCGCGTGTCGGCGCCGTTCGATTCAACGGATGCACCGGAGTTGTATTGGAACAAACCGTGGCAGGCGCCGACAGAGGAGCCTTTGTCTCTGTCGTTCGAAGAGCTGGATGCCCTGCCTCCGTACCATCAGATCCAAGCACGAAGCGGCTTCGTGCGTGGGAATCTCGAGGCAATCCTCGAGCCGCAAGTTCTCGAGAGAGCGGACCTGGTCATGCTGCAGCTGATTCAGGACAACCTCGGGGAGCGCCCGATATACATATCCAGAACGACGGGGCGTTTCGGTGACCGAATGGGACTTGGCCCATATCTCCTGGGACAAGGCCTGGTCAGAAAACTGATGCCGGAGCCGATTATCGAGACCGAGTCTATCAAGCTTGTGAGTCAGCTCGGCTGGCTGGACCTCGATGCCAGCGAAACTCTGTTGTTCGACGTATACCGCCACGAATCAGTCACGCGTGATAGACCGTACGGTTGGATCGACGAGCCCTCAGAGACCATTCTGACTTTGTACTTCATCATCTACCAATCGTACGCCGAGACACTCTCCATATTGGCGTCTGACTCTACCGGCACTGTGACCGACTCGACCGCAATGGAGCAGATGGCTCAGGCCGCCCAGATAGCAACCGGCGTGTACCGGAACACGAGCCTGTTCAGAGAGGAAGACCGGTAGGAACCCTTGCCCCCTTGCCCTTTGCTCTCATCCTCTTGACGTAGCCCCACCAACAAGCAAATTCGCCGATAATCACAAACCCTCGGAAACGCATGTCCAACGTCCTCGAGCGCCTGAACCGAGCTTTGGCCCCAGAACTCAACGTGGAGCGGGAGATCGCGAGCGGTGGCATGGGGATCGTGTTCGCTGCGCGAGATACGACTCTCGACCGTCAGGTCGCGATCAAGATCATCCGACCGGAACAGGCAACAGCGAGGGCAGCCGAGAAGTTCCTCCGCGAGGCCCGGATTCTCGCCAACCTCCGACATCCAAACGTCGTTCCCGTACACCGCGCCGGCGAGGCGGAAGGCCTGTTCTACTATGTGATGGACTTCGTCTCAGAGGGCACACTCTCCGAGCGACTCACCAGGGGGCCACTCCCCCAACAGGAAGCGCTCAAACTTGGCCGGGATCTGCTGGACGCCCTCGAGCCGGTGCACGACCAGGGCGTGGTGCACAGGGACATCAAGCCGAGCAACATCTTCCTGATCGGCAACAGGGCGGTACTGACAGACTTCGGGATCGCGAGACCGACACAGGATCCTGCTGATATCACGGTGACAGATGCAGGCCTTACCGGCACCCCTGGTTACATGCCACCAGAACAGGCATACGGCCAGCCTGTTACGGGCCGAACAGACCTCTACGCCGTCGCCATGGTGCTGTATGAGGCATACACCGGCAGGCGTTGGAGCGACACACCCCCGGACGCCAAACCAAACTGGTCGGGAGTGCCGGGGAAAGTGGTTCCAGTACTTAGGCAGGCGTTGGCCTGGGATCCTAAGAAGCGCTGGCCCGACGCGGCAACGTTTCGGCGAGCACTGTGGCGCACACGGACGCTCAGGTACAAACGTTACAAGTGGTACGCGACAGCGGTGGCGGCAGCGACGCTCGTGATTGGATGGCTGATCGGCAGGTACGTGCTTCAGCAACAGCATCCGATGCACGATTTGGCGATCCTGCAGTTCGCGGCGGAACCCGCAAACGACTCGGTGCTCAACGAAACCGCGGACAGGCTACGAGACCTGACGCGGTTTCACCTCGAAAACTTCGCTCGAACCGCCCCTCTGTCTCACGTAGACGTGGTGTTGCAGACTCGCATTGGAACGGCGGCCTCGATCGGCGAGGGTGACCTGGCGGAGCTTGGTGTGCAGTACGCCGCCCACGGTACCGTAACCGCCACCGGGGACTCTATTGAGATCGCAATCTCTGTGATCGATTCTCTCGGCGAGCCGACGAATGCGGGTACGGTCAAGGCTCTGGCAGGAGCCTTCAACTGGGAGCGCACTGCGCACGAAATCGGATTCCGCATCGCCCAAGTGGTGGACCCCAACAGAACTTATGAGGGCTCAGAGGCACTTGCACACCGGAGCAATGCCGCCATTACGGCGTTCGCAACTGGCCGTCGGGCGTTCAAGCGGAACGCGTTCAGGACAGCCGAGTGGTGGTTCCGGGAGGCATTGGAGGAAGACCCAAGCTTCGGCCTCGCAGCCTGGTGGCTTTCGAACGCCTGGAACTGGCAACTAAAAGGTGAACCTGCGCCCGAGGTAGACCTGGCAGAGCTGTTGGAGACGCACGGGGCTGGTCTTTCGGAACGGACAAGAAACCTGATATCGGCTCGAATTGCGCCAACACCGACTCGCCGGTTCGAGATCTACCGTGAGGTGATCGATGACGATCCTCGCGACGCGTATGTCGCAGCCATGTATTCGGAAGAGTTGTATAACCGAGGAGCGCTCTCGGGATTCCCCCTGGAGTTCACAATCAGCCAGCTCGAGGATGCTGTAAGGAAAGATTCAACATTCGGCCCGGCACTGGGGTCACTGGCTCGGAGCTACATACGTTCTGGAAACCAGGTGGCGGCTGAGCAGGCTGTGGAGTCGTACACAACACATTATCCGGTGCAAACGGGCGAAGAAGACGGATTTGACGAGTTCAACCCAGACCTGTTGCAGTGGGCACTCGCTGAACGGTTCTACTCCGCAGAAATCAAGAATGCCACGCGGGACCTTATGCTAGCGCAACCGGGCATTCTGAACGCCATCCCTCAGGCAAGCCGCCTCGCCCCGATGCTTGGCCTCTCAACAACTCAAGCAGAACTCGCGTACATCGTTCTGTCCGGGAATCAGCTCCTGCCCCTGACAAGCCGCGCCAGCCTGCACGAATCGCGAGCACTCGGGCTGGTGGCATTGGGGCGCATCAACGAGGCTCTCCTCCATCTTGATTCGGCGGCGGCGCTGTTGGACACGCCATCGGCCCGCCTTGAAGCCGAAGAGTGGAGGGTGATTGCCTCTACGATCGGGATGCCAGAGGTTCAAACCGCTGACGGAGGCAGTTCCAGGAACGAACTCGAGCGACTCCGTGCCCACCCCGCCGTCGAGAACCGAGCGATATGGGCGCTTGGGTTGGAGGCAATGAGTATCGGCGACGGTGAAAGAGTGGAGAGCTTCCTGGATACGCTGCTAGCCAATCAACGGGATACCACGGCTGAACGGCTCGGCACCCTGTTGAACGCCCTTCAGCTGGCTTCAACCGGGCGCTTCCGCCAGGCGCTTGCCGTGTCGCAGCGGTTGCTTGCGTACGACTCCGCGGCGCACGGTGGCGACCCTTTCGCCCGCGCCGTACTTCACCTGAAGCGTGCCGACTGGCTCGACAGCCTAGGTGATCTCGGAGCCGCAGACTCGACTCGGTTGTGGTACGAGCACTTCGAGATTGTTCGAAAATTCGAGGGCGCAGCACAGGCGGCTGAGATTGACTGGGCGTTGAGCACGTTCGCCATGTGGTTGCGAGGCGTCAGTGCCGCGGCCAGTGGCGATCGCCTGAACGCATGCACGCACCTGCCGCGCGTGGCCGAGCTTTGGGCAGAGTCCGATCCACCCTACGCTGAATTGCGAGACAGCGCTTCAGCGCTCGTCACCAACCTGGGGTGCCGTCGATGATCACATGCCGAACGCTCGGCCCGGTCGCGGTGTTTTCCTCCGCAACCGGCGAGATCGTGGATATCAAGGGCAACAAGAACCGCGCCCTGCTTTTTTACCTCGCCCGTTCGCCGCGCCGCACTCGCGGCCGCGAGCACCTGACCGGATTGCTGTGGGCCGACAAGCCCGAGGAGAAGGCTCGCCACTCATTGCGCGAGGCGGCGCGAGTGCTCCGCCAGCAACTTGGAGACGACGCCTTGGAAAGCGACGCCGACCAAATCAGAATCGTTGGGGGAAAAGTGAGGTTGGACGTCGAAGACTTCGATGATCTCGAGGCCGCCGGGGATTGGGATGGGGCCTCTTCGCTGGTCACGGGTGAGTTCTTGGAGGGACTCTCCGTGAGGGGAGCGTGGGCATTCGAGGAGTGGCTGACCACGGAGAGAACGTTTTGGCGAGGCCGATGCACACTTGCCCTTTCAAACCGGTGCAATGAGTTACTAGCGGCCGGGCGGACCACCGAAGCAGTAGAGATGGCGATTCGCGCCAGGGCACTCGATCTCGGATCGGGAATCGCTGTTCGGGCAGCTATGAAGAGCATGGCGTTGGCCGGAGACCGTGCGGAGGCCCTGGCTCAATACGATTCATATGTAGCACGTCTGAGAGAGGTTGGCGCCGAATCTGATTCTGACACGGAGAGACTGGCAAACCAGGTGAAGCGGGAACGGTCCTGGCAGTTGCCGGCCTCGGTTGCATCAGGGGCAGACAAAGGAGCGACATCCCGCCGTGCTCCATTGATCGGCCGGGGAAATGAACTCTCAACGCTTGTAGAGTGCTGGGAGAACAGCTGCACAGAGAGTCGAGCCACAGTGATCATTGTCGATGGGGACTCAGGCACAGGAAAGACAAGATTGGCGGAGGAACTGGTTGCCCGCGCTCGGCTATCGAGTGCGGCAGTGGCAATGTTCCGCGCCGTGTCGGGAGACGTTGATCTGCCGGGAACAGGACTCCTGGGCCTAGCGCGCGGTGGCCTTCAGGCTGGAGCCGGGCTCGCCGCCGCATCGCCACACTCCCTCGGTGCGTTTGCCGCTGAAATACCTGAGTGGGCAGACAGATATGGCATACCCAAGGGCGCGACGCAGCCGCTCGAATCCGCCATCGTTGACGTAATCCGCGCGATTTCGGCGGAGCAGCCTGTCCTGATGCTGGTCGATGATGCCCACTGGTGTGACCAGGATACGATACAGGCACTGACCGCAGTCGTGCGGGACCTGGCATCGTCACCTGTCTTAGTCGGCCTCTCATTTGCTTCACAACCACCGCGTGAAGAGTTGGACGACCTCAGGTCGCGCGTTGGACGTGACGTAGCGGGTGTTGCGATCCAGCTCGGTCCGCTGGACGAATCCGCACTTAGTGAGCTCACCGCGTGGGCCTTGCCCGATTACTCCAGCGATGAGACCAATCGACTGACGCGTCGCGTAGCATTGGACTCCGCCGGCCTGCCGCTGCTTGCCGTTGAGCTACTGCATGCGGTTGCCCTGGGGATGAACCTCGACGACACTACAGGAGCCTGGCCACGACCACTCCGGACACTGACACAGACCCTACCCGGAGATTTGCCCGATGCGATTGTGGGCGCAATTCGGGTTGGTTTCAGGCGGCTCACGAAGAACGCACAGAAGGTACTCGCTGCGGCCGCGGTACTCGATAACCCTGTCCAAGCAGATCTTCTCTCCAGAAGTTCGAGCCTGATTGGCGACCAACTAGACCTTGCACTCGATGAGCTGGAATGGCAGAGGTGGCTCGCGGCAGACGCGCGAGGTTACTCGTTCATTGCGAGGATCGTATGCGACGTCGTTGCGCGCGATATGGTCACGAGTGGCCAGAGACGGCGGATCGAAGATGCATCGAGCGAGAGCGGTTGACGCCCGGATTGAGGTGTCTAGCGTCCAGAGTGGCGCTATATGCGGCATTGGTAGAGTGCACGAAATCAGTAGATGCGGCGGCCCTATGGGCGCGTTTATCTCCCGGACGCCAGCAAACTCACAAAATCCTCGTCCAGCCGCAGCTCGGCAAACACCTCCTCAAACGCCTGAGTGGTCGCCGTGAAGTAGCTGCCGAACCTGTCGCCGTCGAGCCGCGTCTCCGATTCCGACCTGAGTTCCTTGGAGTATGCCACGCTTCCACCCGGGAGCGCCAATACATCCCAGCGAATCGCCAGCTTGACCTCGACCCTCCGGTCGGTTCTGCCACGAGTGTCCAGCGAGAACTCCTCCAACCTGCCGCGAAGGGCATAACTTGTGCCCTGTGTCAACTCTGATGGCTGAGGGTTTGCCGATCCTTCCTTTACCGCGTATCCAGCTTCCCTGAGCATGACCATGGCCGTTTCTTTGGTTCCGCGGGTGATTCGGACATAGAGTTGGCGAGTCATCACGTTCTGACTCACAGGGGTCCTGAAGAACTCGTCGTAGTTGTCGCCCATCTGCGAGCCCACAGAAGGCCACTTCAGGCCAACGTACAGGAGAGTGTCGGCTCTTTGCTGAACCAACGGCGACGCATCTGACATTATCGCGACGAGAGCCAACGCCAGTACTCCCGCTGTGCCGCGTACACGCACCGGTATTCGGTTACAGAGAACAGAAGTCATCACGGCTGGGAATCTAACGGAAGTGATACTCGATGGGGTACCGCCACACCCTATCTGCTGGCCAATCCCCCCGCCACCTCTCCACCATCGATGACGAATGTCTGGCCGGTGAGGTACCTCGCATCGTCGGATGCCAAGAACGCAAACAGGGCCGCGACCTCTTCCGGCTGACCGTGCCTGGCGAGGGGAATCTTGTCATTCACGACCTGAATCATCGCAGGCGTGTACTCAGCCTCCTGCATCGGTGTCAGGATATAGCCGGGGCACACCGCATTCACCCGCATGGTTGGAGCGAGTTCCAGCGCCATTGTGCGAGTCAGTTCAATCACGCCCGCTTTGGAAGCATTGTAGTCGGAGTAGAAGGGGCTTCCGATGATGCCGTTGGTGGACCCCATGTTGAGGATCACTCCCCCACCCTGCGCGACCATTCGCTTCGCGGCTTGCTGAGCCACATAGAAAACACCGTTCAGGTTCACGTCTTGAACACGCTGCCACTCTTCCGGAGTGACGTCGAGAAACGAGTGTCGAATGCTGATACCCGCATTGTTCACGAGGACATCAATGCCTTGCAGCATAACGTCCACTTCGGTGAAGGCGCTCGCCACCTCGTCATAATCGGACACATCGGCTACGACGAATCCGGTGAGCGTTGGTAGTGACTCGAAAAGAGCCTCGCACCCCTCAGCATCGCGGTCGATCACCAATACGCGTGAACCCTCGTCGAGAAACCTCTGCGCCGTTGCCGCACCTATGCCGCTGGCGCCACCGGTGATCACTACCCCTTTTTTCTCCAAGCCCTGCATATCAACTCCCAGACCAAGTCTGCGGCTTGCACGGTCGCGTGACAAGAATAAGCGGCCAGTGGAGAGGGTCGGTCTTCCACTGGCCGTTGGCCTCTATTTGCAGCCGTGAGTCAGGTCGGATCGCTCCAATCCCGCCTGAAGATCTGGACGTGACCGCAACAGTTGCACGCTTCGATGTGCCACGGCATGCGCATCCTATCCTTACCGGGTTCGGCTGTAGCGTCTCTCTCGATACGCACGACATACTGACCCTGCAGGCAAACGATGCACGTGCGTTCGGGATTTGACCTGCGGTCAGTCATATCGAGTCGCGCCTCCGGTTGCCTCGGGAATCCAGCTAGACCTCTTCGATCCATCCGTCCGGGTCATCTGCTTTGCCATATTGAATGTCGGTGATGGCATCATAGAGCTTCTGGGATACCGGACCGACCGACCCGTCGCCCACCGTCAACACATTGTCACCGTATCTCAACTCACCGACTGGTGAGACTACCGCGGCCGTCCCCGACCCGAATACCTCGCGGAGCTTCCCGTCGCCGTGTGCGTCAATTACCTCTGTGATGCTGATGTCGCGTTCGGACACATTCATGCCCCACTTCTTGGCGAGGAAAACCACAGACTCTCTGGTGATACCTGGAAGTATGCTCCCAGTCAGCTTCGGCGTAACGAGTTCATCGTCGGTGAGGAAGAAGATATTCATGGCCCCGACTTCTTCGATGTTCTGTTGGCGCACTCCATCGAGCCAAAGGACCTGGGAATATCCTGCCTCACGCGCGCGCTCCCCGGCAAGGAGGCTCGCAGCATAATTTCCGGGCGTTTTTGCCTCCCCGACACCACCACGAATGGCCCGGACGAAGTCCTTCGTCACTAATATCTTCACGGGGTTGAAGCCTTCAGCGTAGTACGCACCGACCGGTCCCAAGATGATGTAGTATCTGTACGTGTGGGAGGCACGGACACCCAGGAACGGATCCATAGCCACGATCGTTGGTCGGATGTACAGGGCGGTGCCTGGAGAACCGGGGACCCAATCCTGATCCAACGCAATCAACTGCTTGAGGCAATCGAGCGAAAACGCCTCGTCAACTTCAGGAATGCAAAGCCTGCGTGCCGATCTGTTGAGCCTCGCCAGATTGTCCTTGGGCCGGAACATCTGGACGCTCCCGTTCACGTTGCGGAACGCCTTGAGTCCCTCGAAGATCGCCTGACCATAGTGAAGCACCATGGTTGCCGGATCCATCTGTATGGGCGCATATGGCTCGATACGTGGGTCATGCCAGCCTTTGTCAGGATTGTAATCCATCGAAAACATGTGATCGGTGAACACATCGCCAAAACGCAGGTCAGAATCTTTAGGGTGAGATTTGAGTTGGTCTGCTCTGGTGATGCTCAGCTGCATCTATGCCTCCCGAGGTCAGTACAAGTTTCGACACTCATGCCACTTTAAAGTAACGGAGAGTGCACGGTGTTGAGAAACTCCGAAACCACCGGTGCTCCCTCAACAAAAACACAAAGAAAAACCAGCCGCCGGTGCAATACACACCAGCGGCTGGGCACTACTCCAACGTGGGCTTCACTATCTGCAGTCGTCTACAACGATCTAGTATACGCCCTGCGACAGCATTGCGTCGGCGACCTTCACAAAACCGCCGATGTTGGCGCCGTCGACGTAGTTGACGAACTTACCCTTCTTCTGACCGAACTCGACGCACTTCTCATGAATGTCCTTCATGATGGTCTGGAGCTTCTGGTCAACCTCTTCGCGGGACCAGCTGTAGCGCATCGCGTTCTGACTCTGCTCGAGGCCAGATACGGCAACGCCACCGGCATTGGCAGCCTTACCCAAGCCATATGCTATCTTAGCCTTCAAGAACACTTCCACGCCTGCGGGAACGGTCGGCATGTTGGCGCCTTCAGAGACTCCGATGCAGCCGTTCTTGACCAGCGTTTGCGCGTCTTTTTCGTCGATCTCGTTCTGCGTAGCACTCGGGAAAGCGAGGTCGCACTTCACATGCCACGGACGCTTGCCAGGATAGTACTTGCAGCCATACTTGTCGGCGTATTCGCTGATGCGGCCGCGTTTCACTTCTTTGAGATTCTTCACCCACTTCAGCTTCTTCGCGTCGATGCCATCGGGATCGAAGATCGAGCCGCCGGAGTCAGACAGAGTTACGACCTTACCGCCGAGATGGAGAATCTTCTCCGTCGTGTAGATGGAGACGTTGCCTGAGCCGGAGACCGTGCAGGTCTTGCCCTCGACACTGTCGCCCTTGTGGTTCAGCATGTTCTCCATGAAATACACCGCGCCATAACCTGTGGCCTCGGTGCGGATCAAGCTACCACCGTAGCTCAGGCCCTTACCGGTCATCGTGCCGGTGAACTCATTGCGGCAGCGCTTGTACTGACCAAACAGGTAGCCAACTTCTCTCGCGCCAACACCAATGTCGCCAGCAGGAACGTCGGTGTTCGGACCAATGTGCCTGGACAACTCAGTCATGAAGGCCTGGCAGAAACGCATGACTTCACGGTCCGACTTGCCCTTGGGATCGAAGTCGGAACCACCCTTACCACCGCCCATGGGCAGTGTGGTCAGGCTGTTCTTGAACACTTGCTCGAAGCCGAGGAACTTCAGGATGCTGAGGTTGACCGAAGGATGGAAGCGAAGGCCACCCTTGTAGGCGCCGATCGCGTTGTTGAACTCGACGCGGAACGCGCGGTTGACCTGAGCATTACCCTTGTCATCGGTCCACGCGACTCGGAAGAGTATTACACGATCCGGCTCGACCATGCGCTCGAGCAGAGCGTCCTGCTGATACCGGGGGTTCTCCAGGATGAAAGGCATTACGCTATCAACGACTTCTTGCACTGCCTGGTGAAATTCGGGCTGATTTGGCTGATTGGCCAGCACGCGCTGCATGAAGGCTTTGATTTCAGCCCGGGGTTTTGCTGCCATTTCACTACTCCATTCTAGAAGGAAGTACACGGCCCTTTCGAGTCCGTCCCGTCGAACGGACGGGCCCAGCTGTCAATGCTTCACGCTCCGAGGGGGGTAACAAGACCGCTCGAATTTGCTCGAGCGGTCGGCGCGTAATGCTCCATTTTTCCATATGCCCGTTGGCACTTGTCCCTGGCTACACCACCTTTTGAGCGGATGAAGAATACACTGCTCCGCCAATGGAAGCCACCCCCGTGAAAGCGGGGCTCAGCTACCCGTTCAAAGGCCTATCGGCGCCACCAACCATGGTCGGCTTCGGGCGGCATTCGCTCCCACATATGCTCCGCTGCAATCCCGACAAACTCCTGGTTGTTGAGGTCCTCTCCTGGCCTATCGGGACTGTACCCGATGAAACAATGCGGTTTTCGCCAACCGTATTCAAACCACGCATCAGCAGGTGGGTTTGTGGTCGATTCGAGGAACTCCTGCATCAACACGACCGCGTCGTTGAGATAGTAGCTGTCCATGTCACCGACGGTCACATGGATCTTGCCGCGCA
>JBDGYW010000111.1:0-12217 GCA_039588935.1 Gemmatimonadota bacterium
CGAAGGGGCAGCTGACCAGTTGGCCCTGCTCCAATCAGCGACGAAGAGTTATACGTCGGCATTGGTCGGGATTGCGCTGGATCAGGGCTGTCTGCCAAGCGTGGATCAGAGAATGCTG
Source organism: Gemmatimonadota bacterium (assembly GCA_039588935.1). Classification (GTDB taxonomy): domain Bacteria; phylum Gemmatimonadota; class Gemmatimonadetes; order Gemmatimonadales; family GWC2-71-9; genus JBDGYW01. The sequence continues at coordinate 119 of JBDGYW010000111.1, forward strand.
GATTTCTTCCCGGAGTTCGCCGATCACATAGCTGATCCGAGGAAAGGTCAGATCACGGTCCGGCACATGCTGCAAATGCGCGCCGGATACCCTTGGGAGGAGTCCGATCCAACACTCTGGGAGGCACTTCTGACGGGAGATTATCTGTCTCGCATCGTTGAGTTTCCACTCACCAGCGATCCCGGAACCGAGTTCCATTACAGCAATCTGACGTCTCATTGGCTGGGGGTCGTTGTGGCTAGGGCGTGTGACACGGATCTCAGGTCGTTTGGTGAGGAGCACCTACTCTCTCGGATCGATGCCGAGGTGGGCGAGTGGATACAGGATAAGGACGGCTATCACATCGGCGGGGCCGAAATCCGCCTTACGGCGCGCGATGCGGCCAAGTTCGGCCTGCTATACCTCAACGGCGGTGAGTACGAGGGGAACCGGGTCGTTTCAGTCGATTGGGTCCGGGAATCACTACAAAGTTACTCGGCGGCTATCACCTCCGGTGGGATTGTGACCGGCGAAGTGGGCCGTTACCTCCGCGACGTCGGGTATGGCTATCAGTGGTGGTCCGCCCGGGTAGGGGACCATCATATGGACTTCGCGTGGGGACATGGAGGACAGCTGATAGTCTTGCTTGATGAGTTCGACATGGTTGTCGTCGTTACCGCTGATCCGTTCTACCTGCAACATGATGATGAATCATGGAGGCACGAAAGGGCGAACATTAATTTGGTCGGCAAGTTCATCAACTCCTTGCCGACGGGGTGACGGTGCCGTTTGGCGAGCCGCGGCGGCGGTCAGCGCTCAATGATCCGGAGGCGTAGGAAGTAAGCCTCCGTCTTCTTTTCGGTAACCGCCGCAACAGGTACGAGGTGCTGGACCCATTTTGTCGAGTCCCTTGGAGGACGTGCTCCCGCTTGTGTTCGGCCTGCTACGGCGGTACGATTGCGGCAGCGCGTTTGTTGCCGCCCTGATAGACCGGATGGACGCCAGGAACGGTAGCTACACGGCGTGGGTCTGGGCCGTCTGCGGCAATTCCCTCGACCTTTGAACTGCGAGCTACAATGGCACACCGACGCCCGGCAGACGCAGGTCACGCTGCCCTCCTCGCCCTTGCGGTGCTCTTGTACACCGGTCTCACTCCCGTTCCCACGGCCGGACAGGAAGGCGCGGCGGCCCTTCCCCTCATTCGCGTGGAGGGCAACCGCTTCGTCGGACCGGACGGAGAGACTGTGATGTTTCGTGGTTTCTCTTTCTCCGATCCCGACAAGCTGGAGCGTGACGGGCATTGGAACCGGGCGCTGTTCGAGGAGGCGCGAACCCGATGGAACGCAAACATCGTGCGCCTGCCGGTGCATCCGGCGGCGTGGCGTGAGCGCGGGGAGGAGGCGTACCTCGCGTTGCTGGACGACGGGCTCCGCTGGGCCGAGGAGACCTCCCTCTACGTGATCATCGACTGGCACACGATCGGCAACCTGCGCACGGAGCTGTTCCAGAACCCGATGTACAACACCACGAAGACCGAGACACTGCGCTTCTGGAAGTCTATTGCCGCGCGGTACGGGAACCGCCCCGTCGTCGCGTTCTACGAGCTGTTCAACGAACCCACGCGCTTCAACGGCACTCTGGGACGAATCGACTGGGAGGACTTCAAGGGGTACATGGAGGAGATCATCTTCTTGATCCGAGCGCACGGGGCGGAAGGGATCCCCCTGGTGGCGGGGTTCAACTGGGCGTATGACCTGACGGAACCGGCAGCGAACCCCATCGACGCCCCCGGCATCGGCTACGTGACGCACCCGTATCCCCAGAAGCGGGAGCCGCCGTGGGAGGAGCAGTGGCAGGTCGACTGGGGCTTTTTGGCCGAGGGTTACCCGGTGATGGCAACGGAGTTCGGCTTCATGTCCGCCGACGCTCCAGGTGCCCACATCCCCGTCATTGCGGACGAGACGTACGGAGAGGCAATCATCGATTTCTTCGAGGAGCGAGGGATTTCATGGATCGCGTGGGTCTTCGACCCGGATTGGTCGCCGCAGCTCATCGAGGGATGGGAATTCACTCCGACGGTGCAGGGACGGCTCTTCCGGCAGAAGATGTTGGAACTGAACCCGCGCCCCGACACGCTGCGATGACTATCACCTAAGGGAAGATACCGTCCTGCTATCTCGAGGTGCGAACTGATATACCATGATTACAGGAAGCTAATCGTCTAGGAGATGTGGTTATGCGCGCTATCAGCCATCTGCTGTTATGTCTATCCATCACGCTATCCGGTTGGGCCTGTCTTGTCTCTGACGATCTGTCCGGGAGCTATACCTTGGTGGCGATAGAGGATCAGGAACTTCCGGCGCCTGTCCCAAACACACGGTTCCAGGTTACGAATGGCTCCCTGCAACTCTCGGAGGACCGGTCGTTCGTATTGAGCTATGACGCCTACGACAGCGCGAGTATTTCGGGTGCGTTCACAGCAGTTCTGAGTGGTACCTACGACTCTCAGGATGGGCCGACGATTGAGCTCATTTCATCGGAGTTGACCGTAGACGGTTCTCCAGTAAGCGAGCCCGAAGACCCGTTCCTGGGAACAGTGCAGGGCGACAGCCTCACTCTCACTGACCCGAACGACGTAGACTGGTTGTTTCGCAAGGTTAATCCAATGTAGGTGGGCAACAAACCGAGATGAGGTGTGGGACGAATGGCTGATGGACCTCACCGTGAGCGCCACCGAACGGATGAGCGATTTCCACCAGTCGGTGGTGGTCGTGTGAAAGCGCCATTTCGGTTCAGAACCCCGGGTGGTGAGAGACGTTGCTTTCTCTGTGGCGCGCTACCGTGTTTTTTGACCGAAAGGTGTAGATCCATGACTCAGACTCGTCTGACCGAAACAAAGAACGCCACTTCACTCCTGGTGATAACTCTCCTTCTAGTGGGATGCGGGCAGAGGCCTGGCGGTGAGACAAGCCAAAGTGGTTCAAACGTTGATTATGACGTCTTCGGGAGGAGTGTAATCGTATACACCACTGCCGAAAACACCGATCTGAGGATGACGCCCACAGATACGCTGGTCTTTGGGGAATCAGAGCTAACGTCGGAAGGCAACATCTACGTCTTCGTCGATCCGCGGAAAACCTTCCAGACCTTCCTGGGTATAGGCGGTTCTCTCACCGATGCCTCGGCGGAGACCTTCTTCAAGCTTCCTGAGTCGCGACGCGAAGAGCTTCTGGAGGCGTACTACAGCCCTGAAAGGGGTATCGGCTACACCTTGGCCAGGACAAACATCAACAGCTGCGATTTCTCGAGCAGTAGCTACACCTACGTTGATGAGGGTGATGGGGAGCTGAACTCGTTCTCCATCGATCACGATCGCGAGTTCAAGATACCGCTCATCAAGGAAGCGATGGCTGCGAGCAGTAATACTCTCAAATTGTATGCCAGTCCATGGAGTCCGCCCGCGTTCATGAAGGACAACAACGACATGCTGCACGGAGGTCAGCTGCTCCCCGAATACTTCCATTCCTGGGCGCTCTACTATGCGAAGTTCATCAAGGCCTATAGGGAAGAAGGAGTGCCGGTGTGGGGAATCACCATCCAGAACGAGCCCATGGCTACGCAGATCTGGGAGTCGTGCATCTACTACGCCGAGGATGAGAGGGATTTTCTCAAGAATTCTCTTGGCCCGGTGATGACGGAAGAGGGGCTCAGCGACGTCAACATCATCGTGTGGGATCACAACCGCGACCTGATCGTGCAGAGGGCATTGGCAATCTTCGACGATCCCGAAGCAGCCCAATACGCATGGGGCATAGGATTCCATTGGTACGAGGACTGGTCGGGTGGTGTGCAGATGTACGACAACGTGGCTCTGGTAAACAGTCTCTACCCAGACAAACACATCCTCTACACCGAGGGAACACCGGCGAGCTTCGATCCGGGGGGGTATGAAAGATGGGACCTTGGAGAGGAATACGGACGGTCGATGATACACGATTTCAACACGGGCACCGTGGGATGGACCGACTGGAACATCCTGCTCGATGAACAGGGCGGCCCCAACCACGTGGGGAACTTCTGCTTTGCGCCGATACATGCCGATACCCGGACAGGAGATCTCATCTACACGAATTCCTACTACTACATAGGTCACTTCTCGAAATTCTTCCGTCCCGGCGCAAAGAGGATACTGGCCTCACCGAGCCGCAGCATGCTGTACAGCACGGCCTTCATCAACGAAGACGGCCAGGTTGCCGTTGTGGTCATGAACCCGACGCCAGACGGTGGGCAATACCACCTCACTGTCGGCTCTCAATCCGTGGAGATCAGCTCGTTACCACACTCCATCCAGACGGTGGTGTTTTAGGGTGGTGGCGTTTTCGTGGAAAGAACAGTGGTTGCGATATCTCGAAGGGGGCGATCCGATGCGAAAGATCTTGTTTTCCGTGCTACACCTGTCACTAATCTTGGCCGCGCAGGCCCGGGCTCAGGGACTGTCACCGAAGTGGGAGGAGCTGACAGCGGACAACTTCGTGAATGCCCTCGAGGCATCGGGCGGTACCTGCGCCCTGCCTCTAGGGGTGATTGAGAAGCATGGCCCCTCAGGCCCGATCGGTACCGACCTGATCAACGTTCGTCATCTCACTGCATTGGCGGCTGCCGAGGAGTACACCGTGATTTTCCCGGAATACTACGTTGGCCAGATCGCCGAGGCTCTTCATCAACCCGGCACCATTGCCTACAGCCCACGTCTCCAGCTGGACATGCTTCAGGAAACCGTTTCGGAGATGGCGCGCAACGGCTGCTACAAGGTCATCCTGGTCAACGGTCACGGTGGCAATACCAACATGTTGCAGTACTTCGTGCAGACACAACTGGCCTCGGCGCGCGATTACGTCGTGTACGCCGTTGTGGGCGGGTTAGCGTCCGACCTGCCCGAGGATTCGCGCCCCTCAGGGCCCGACGTTGACGGCCATGCTGGCGAGGACGAGACATCGAACACGATGGCATCGCGTCCCGATCTGGTCCATCTGGAGCGGGCAGGGACAGAATCGGGCGCGGACCAGGCCCGGCTTGACCTGCCGGAGGGTGTTTACACTGCGATCTGGTGGTACGCGAGCTTTCCGAATCACTACGGCGGCGATGCGGCGGGCGCCACGGCCGCCCGTGGCGAAGCGACTATGAGAGCAATGGCACTGCGCCTGGCCGAGAACATTCGCGCGATCAAGCAGGACGAAGTCGCCCCGAGGCTTCAGCGGGAATTCTTCGAGAGGATGGTGAGACCGACGCCCCGAAGGTAGTGGGATTAGTGGTGACCGAAGGTTGGATGCCGGTGGCGGTCTCGTGGAGCCGCCGATACCAAATGGCTGAAAGGAGTAAGGATTATGGGTGAACGCAAGAAAAAGAGAGGGAAGAACCGCACACACTTCTCACGCCGGGAGTTTCTCAATACGACCGGCTCGGCGGCAGCCGCGTTTACGATCGTTCCGCGTCACGTGCTGGGTGGACCCGGCTACCAGGCTCCGAGTGACATCGTCAACGTAGCGGGGATAGGCGTGGGTGCCAGAGGTGCCCAGAATATCCAAGGCTTTGCTGACCCCGATGTACCTATCGAGAGGCCGGAGCGCACCAGTACGGGCCAGCCCCTTACTCCAGAACAGATTGCCGAGCGCGAGGCCAGGCGAGCACAGTGGGCCGCCAGGAGAGCTGCCGAGCAGCAGCGGCAGGGTGGACAGCGGCAGCAGGAGCCGGAGGAAGAACAGCCAAGGCACCTAGCCAACATATATGCCTTGTGCGACGTCGACACGGACTTCGCGGCTCACGTCTTCAGGGGTTATCCGAATGCGAAAGTGTATCAAGACTTTCGCAGGATGCTGGACAATGAGCCCGAGATAGATGCGGTCATGATCGGCACGCCGGACCACACACACGCCGTCATAGCCTCATACGCCATGAGAATGGGGAAACACGTATACGTCGAGAAACCCCTGTGCAAGACGGTGCACGAATGCCGAAGGCTCGCTGAGATTGCCAGAGAGACGGATGTGGTAACCCAGATGGGTAATCAGGGACACGCGACCGAAGGTAGTAGAATGACGGTCGAGTGGATTCAGTCTGGCGCTATCGGTCCTGTTCGGAAGGTGCATCTGTCGACGAACCGGCCGATCTGGCCGCAAGGCGACATACCTCGTCCCGAAGGAATACTCGTACCTGCCGCGTTGGATTGGGATATCTGGCTGGGCCCCGCCCCCGAGAAGCCCTATCATCATGAGATATGCCATTTCAACTGGCGTGGCCTGTGGGACTACGGCACCGGTGCCATGGGCGACATGGGGGCACACATATTCGATGCACCCATCTGGGCACTCAATCTACCCCTGCCAACCAAGATTCAGGCGACTTCCACCAGGTACAACGACGACTTCATGCCACTTGCTGAGATGCTCACATATGAGTTTCCAGCACGCGAGAATATGCCCCCAGTGACGGTGACGTGGGTCGATGGCGGAATTAGACCTCCCCGCCCGGCGGTGTTGGAGGGGGGACGCCCGGTCATGGACGCGACATACCTCGGTGATAACGGCGTAATCATGCATGCAAGCCACGGCGCAGAACCTGTGATAGTACCGCAGCCTGCCATGGATGCATATGAAACCCCAGAGCCATGGATACCGCGCACCGGCGATATCTATGAGGACTTCATCGACGCTATCAAGAATGGCCGGAAGGCGTCAAACGACTTTGCCGTTGCGAGCCATTTGACCGAGATCATGCTGTTAGGGAACATTGCGGTACAAACCGCCAACCGGAACACCACGTTGGAGTATGACGGGGCGCAGAGACGGTTCACCAACCTTTCTGAGGCCAACGATCTGCTTCACTACGAGTATCGCTCTGGCTGGACGCTGTGACAGCAGTGGAGTTGCTCCCACCATACGAAGCTACAGATGGTGGGGGCAGCTCCCACGATCCTCTTGGATGCCGACGGCTGTCGTGAGGGATTAGGCGTAGACTGAGGAAACCGCTAGAACTCGGCGAGTAACGCAAGGAATCGCCTGGCCAAGGGCGAGCGTGTGACATCCCCTGATGAGAGGTCGAATGGGGCACTTGCTCCATCGCTGTTAGCCAACAGAATCAGGGTCGCCCCAGCCGAAGGCACCTTCAGATACAGTGCCGAATACATGTCCGGCTGCCAGCCAGCGTGCCATACGATACGGCCCACCGAGTCCAGATCCTGCACGTACCACCCCAGACCATAAGGTGCAACCGAACCATTGTTCAGAATCGTCGGCTCCCACATCGTCTGGGTGCTGGAGGGCGTGAGGAGTTCATTACGATCGATTGCCATGTCGAAACGCGCCAGATCCAGCACGGTGGATACCATTCCCGCCGACGCCCGAATTTGCGATGGAAAGCGCGAGAACTCATGCCGATTGCCGTCAACGATGCGGTACGGCAGTGCGCGCTTGCCCAGAATCTGATGGGTGCGCACGGTAGACAGGTTCGGTACGGTGCTGCTGAGCCCCAGAGGTCCCGTGATTTCATCGGCGAGCAACTCGACGAAGTCGCGGCGCGTGACGGCTTCTACCGCCTCGGTTACCAAACCGAAGAGCCAACCGGTGTAACGGTACCTCTCGCCGGGAATGCCGCGGGCCGTATGGCTCAGATGGTGGTGAAGGGTGAACTCGTGTTCGGCGCAGGGATGGTTGACCAGACCCACCAGCTTCTCGCAGAGCGCATCGTAGCCGTGAACCTCCTCGCCATTGACAACAAAGACAGACTCGCCACAGAGGTCGCGCATGCTGCTGTCCAACGTGAGGAGCCCTGCCTCGACGAGCCGCAAAACGAGTACACTCGAAAACGGCTTGGTCAACGAGGCGATGTGGTAAGGCGTGCTCTCGGTTGCTGCAATCTTTCTGTCTATATCAGCAAGACCGAACCCGCGCGCATAGACGACCTGCTGATTCAGGAGCACCGCCACCGACATTCCCGGGAGCGCGAGTTCCTGGCGCAGCTGCTCCAGATCTCGCGTCAGGCCCTGCCAGGCCTCCGTCGAATCGCGCTGGGCGAGTGCGGCGCGACCGGCAAGAGCCAGCAATACCATCGCCAGAGCCACGCTTCGCCGTATACAGCCGTCGCTTTGAGCTGCCCTGAGGCGGTCGAGGAAGTCGGTCATGTAGGCTAAGATCAGCACAGGTGTACGGATCGCTAGATCGATCAGCGACCCTGTGTCGCATATTCTAGATCTGCAACTGCTTTTCTCATCACCTTTTGCACGTCTTGTGATTCGTCCTCTAATCTTTCCGTGAGCAGATCGAGCAGGGGACGCGCGGCCTCGTCTATGTTGTCGAGTGCATTTGCTGCATGCAGGCGGGCATACTCATTCTCGTGATCGAGTAACTCTCCCAGAGTATGCAGTGCCCCCTCCGTGTCTCCGAGCAGACAGAGCGATTCAGCCGCTGCAACACGCACATCGGGCGAATCGTCCTGGAGGCGCGTTTGCAGCGTTTCTCGCGCGCCGGTGGCTTCCCGACCCAGCGCGAAACACCCCACCGCACCCCAAAATCGCAGCCCGCTGTCCTCGTCCGCAAGCAATTCCAAAAGTAATCCCAAATTCCCTGGGTCACGGCTGTTTGCGATATCGGCGGCCCTCAGAATGGCGGAGAGATCATACCTGTTCCTGTCATGGGCCATTTCATACGGAGTGCCACCCTCGGATCTGGCGACCATCTCACCCTCGGCCAGGAATCCTGGATCCCGAATGTCCGTAATCCAGTTTCTCTCCACCTGGCGCATTCGAAGGAGTACATCCTGATACTCGGGATCTCCGGCGAGGTTGTAGACCTCAAAAGGATCGGCCTGCGTATCGAACAGCTCCTCCACGGGTTTCTCTTCGAAGAAGTAACGCTCCGGGCCCCTCAACCGTCCTTCGTTTTGGAGCCTCTGCCACGACTGCATGGCAGGCATCCGCCAGAGATATTCCACATGCTGCGCATAAACCCTGTGGGGCATGTAGTTGCGTATGTATTTGAACCGTTCATCACGGACAGCCCTCATCAAGTCATACCGCTCATCCATGCGTCCACGGAAGAGAAACACGTAGTCGTTCGGCGGAGCGATCCGCGGGCCCAGGAACGCCCGACCCTGCATGTGGTCTGGCACAGGTACCCCCGCCAAGCTCAGCACTGTCGGAGCGAAATCGACGTGACTCACCAGCCGCTCGGTGCGCGTTCCCGGCTCACCGGATGCGAGGTGGCGGTACTTCCGGGGAAATCGAACGATCAGCGGGATGTGCGTACCGGAGTCGTACAGAAACCGTTTGCTCCTCGGAAGCACGCCGGCATGGTCGGCGTAGTAGAACACTATCGTGTCTTCCGCCAGGCCCAAAGCCTCCAACTCTGCCAGCGCTTCGCCGATCTGGCGGTCGAGGTCCGTGATTCGATCATGGTACTGAGCCCAATCGTGCCTGAATTCAGGAGTGTCGGGATGATACGGTGGGAGATTCACCAACTCGGGATCGTGACGAGTCTCCGTACTCTGGTGCAGCGAGCTCTCGTGTGACACGCCGAAGTTCACCACGCTGAAGAACGGTTGCCCAGGATTCCGGTTTTTCCAGGTTGCCTGACGACTCGATTCATCCCAGGCGCCGTCAGGTTTCGGAGTGTTGTAGTCTTCCTTGGCCCTGTTGGTGCAATAGTACCCCGCCTCACGGAGGTATTGGGTGAAGAACTTGAACCGTTCGGGGATGGGATTGTTGCTCCTCATGTGATGCGTGCCGAGGGAGCAGGCGTACATTCCTGTTATGAGTGTCGACCGTGCAGGAGCACACACCGGGGCGTTTGAAAACGCATTCTCATAGAGGACGCTCTCCTCCGCCAACCTGTCCAGAATCGGCGTATCGGCGTAATCGTATCCGTAACACCCGAGAAACGGGCCGTTGTCTTCACTGACGAGCCATAGGATGTTCGGTCTGTCCGCACCCGATCCTTGGGAAGACACCGGGAGCGGCAGGATGGATGAGATTGTGGCACTGCCGACAGCTTTACAGAAACGCCTTCGAGAAGTGACAGTATCCATCATCGATTCCCTGACAGAGAGTTTAGAGAGATTGCCTAAGTGGCTCAAACCACCCTGTACACCTGGTCGTGCTGTCTGGCGCGGTCGATCACCTGAACGGCGATCTCATCTCCGTCCTCGGCCCTCTCAACCTTCTTGTGCTCCACTTCCATCGACGTGACGGTTTCGGTGAAGTCGGTCGTGTGGCCAACGAAATGCAACTTGTCGCCAACGGCTATGTGGCCTTCGGTCACCTTGACTATGGCGACACCAGGGCCCTTGAAGAAGTGGGTGACGATCCCGACGAGTTGCTCCGCCATCTCTACCTCCTGAAGGAGTTTTCAGTTGCGAAATACCATCATCGGACCATGCTGTCCAGGAGTGCAGTTATACAAAGGCCCGTTCATCTCAGCCCCGCCCGCGGTTAACCACAGGGATCATATGAGAGGGCCGCCATAGTCGGCTAAGATGCAGCACAGGATGATGGACCGCCAGTCCTTTTCTCCGGACGGAGCAGCCTATGCGCCGGGCCACCACGCGAACCACCGAGACGAAGTCATGCGGTACCGAGCAAGGCCGTGGACAGCTCCATCCTGGGGGGGCATACTTGGCAAGCGGCAAAAGAGAATCCTATCGGCATGCCAGACCGGCTGTGAACCTGCGACCACGTGGAGCCTGATATGAGTACGTGCAAAACTCTGCTCATTTTGAGCATGGGATCAATCATGATGGGTGCCTGTTCGACACAATCAGAGCCGCCGACAGCGGACAAGATCAGAATCCTTCTGGACACCGACGCCAACAACGAACTGGACGATCAACACGCAATCGCCTACATGCTTCTCAACGGCGGCGTTCTCGAGGTTGAGGGTATTACCGTCAACCGCACCAGTGGCGGCGGTGGCATCGACGAACACGCCAGAGAGGCGGAACGTATCGTACAACTCTGTACGCTTTCACCAGAGCTGCAGGTATTCAAGGGTGCATCTGGTTCATTCGAAGAAATCCAGGACCATGTCGATGCCCCGGATTTCGACGGTGATGATGCCGTACGGTTTATCATCGCCAGGGCCAACGTCCCTTCAAACCGCAAGCTGGTGCTGGTACCGGTCGGTAAGTTGACCAACATCGCCCTGGCACTCAAGAAAGATCCCGGGATCGCCGAACGGGTGCGCATCGTCTGGCTGGGCTCGAACTATCCGGAACCCGGCGAATACAACCAGATAAACGACGAACCCGCGTTGAACTACATTCTGGATAGCGACGTCGAGTTCGAGGTTGCGCTGGTTCGTTATGGCGAACCTTCCGGGACAGATGCCGTAAAGGTTACACCCGAAGAAATCCGCCAGAACATGCCGGGGCGAGGGCCTTCCGCAACAGCCCCTGTCACCGGCAGGCATGGAGGCACCTTTACGAACTTTGGCGACTATTCAGTCAACTTGTTCGATCATATCGATCTGTACGGCGATCCGCCTTCGCGGGCCCTCTTCGACATGGCAGCCGTTGCGATCGTCAAGTATCCGGCCTGGGCGACGCCGCGCACAATCCCCGCACCCGTCCTGCAGGATAGCGAATGGACGGACCGTCCACACAACGAACGCGAGATCGTGCTTTGGGAGGATTTCGACCGCGCGGCCATCGTAGCGGACTTCTTTGCCACGATGCGGAACTACACGTTGGCTGCTATCGCGCGCTGATATCGGCGCGCCGAGGGATCACAGGAACTTGAGCTGGGTGGGAGGGCGGTCCTTATCCCGAGGGTTACCCACCGCCCCCCTGCTCCTGCACGATCCGATCCAACAGCTGATCCAGCTCCGGATTGCACTTGTCGTCGGGTGGATATCGCTCGGCCACTAGTTGCATACCCGCCCACGGATCGATCGGGCAATCGAAATCGCCCGCCACACTCTTGACCTTCGAGTTGTCGAAGATCACCGAGCAGCTCTTGTCCCCATGAAGTGGCCCTTCCCATTCGGGGTTATATCGAATCAGCGTTTCAGAGGCGACGTGCGTGAACGAGAACTTCTCTACGCCGAGCGCCGCGGCGATCGCCTCGAAGATCTC
>JBDGYW010000112.1:0-12171 GCA_039588935.1 Gemmatimonadota bacterium
GGACTCGGTGGGGGAGGGCATGGTGTCCGAGGAGATCTCGGAACAGGCTTCCTCCTTGCCTAGTGAAACACTCTCCCCCACTGAGGAATCCAAGTACCATCACCTGAAGTACAAGGTCCACTACGAGGACTGCTGCGAAGGTGACCACAGCTTGCACGCGAAGCCGTGGCCCGAAGGGTGCTTGTTGTATCCACGCCGGTTGCCGTGGAAGAAGATTCGTCACATCAAAGCGCAGACCCCTGACCGGTACGAGATCCTGTACCAGCAGGAAGACGCTGATCCGTCATCGGTGCTTGTCGACCCGGTCTGGGTGTCAGGCGGCGAGGGCCGTGACGGTGTGCATCATGTCGGGTGTTGGGACAACGAACGTGACCTGTGGGAGCTCCCGCAGTATCTGCCGTCCGATCCCGTAATCATTGCTTCGGCTGACCCGAGCCCGTCAAACTTTTGGGCATTGCAATGCTGGGCATATGTGGAAGAAACAGAGTACCGGTATCTGTTGGAGTCGTACCGGCGCAAGATGGATGCGCCCTCATTCTTGGATTGGAATCATGACTCTCAATCATTCACCGGCATCGCAGAGGATTGGTGGCAAATATCGAACGATATGGGGCACCCGATCCAGTACTGGATTGTTGAAGCCAATGCTGCACAGAAGTTCATCCTCCAGTACGACCACTTCCGCAGGTGGGCGTCTACGAGGGGCGTGGAGCTTGTGCCGCATTACACGCACTCGAAAAACAAGGGCGACCCAAAGTACGGAGTGCAAATGCTGGCCCCGTTGTATCGGGCCGGGCGAGTTCGGTTGCCGGGAAAGCAACGAACTGCTGCGCGCCCGCACTCGTTACTTCTTGTAAACGAAGTCACCAAATGGAACCCTGAAGGGACTGGTTCCCGCACGGACGATTGTGTTATGGCACAATGGTTCATGGAGCACAATCTCGAAAAGATTTACACTCCATCTGTTGAGACGGTGCGGCAGTGGCGACCGTCGTGGCTTTCTGGAGACGCGCGCATATGAAGTCCGCTGAAGACATCGTTGACTTGTACTACAGCCGTTCGCAAAACCATGCGGGCATCAAGGCGCGTATGCGTCACGTTCGTGACCATTACAACGGCGATGTTGTGGTGCCGTTGCCCGAGATCGACACTACCGAGTCGGCTGCGGTCGCGAACCTGCTTGCCCAGGGCCTGGACCAGACAGCTATGCGTATCGCGTCGGTTCTGCCGGACATCGTGTGCCCCCCTGCCGATGATACGTCGAAGCAGGCGCGCAAGCACGCGCAGATCCGCCGTAAGGCGATGTTCGGCTGGTGGCAGAACTCAACGATGGATTTGCAGCTGGCAAAGCGTGCTCGCCACCTGATCGGCTACTCGCAGTCGGTGACCCAGTTGCGGTTCGATCCGAAGAAGGGCGTGCCGACGTGGCATTGCCGTGACCCGCTGACGGCGTACCCGTCAAACCTGCGGGGCGTGGACGATATGACTCCGATTGACTGCGTGTTCGGATATGAACGCTCCTACGGTTGGATGCAGACGTTCTACCCCGAGGCTGCTTTGCGGTTTGCCGGCGGGGTCAAAGACGCTCCGTACGAGAAAGACGAACCGATCGAAATGATCGAGTACGTCGATGACATGGAAACGGTGCTGGTCGGGTTGCGTAACCCGCACACCCAGGGGTTCAACAACAACGACGGCGGACCTGTCATCGTTGAGCTCGAGCGTGTCCCGAACCTTGTCGGTCGCTGCCCGGTTGTCGTGTCAAACCGGATCTCGCTAGACGAGTCTCGAGGCCAGTTCGACGGCATTCTTGGCATGTACCAGCAGCAAGCCAAGTTGATGGCGCTTGAGGTGCTGGCTGTGCAGAAGGGCGTGTTCCCTGACACTTGGCTTGTCGGCAACGCAGGCGAGCAGCCCAAGATCGTTAACACCGCTAACGGTTTGACTGGCGAGGTCGGTGTCGTGCGTGGCGGCACGCTCAAAGACATGCAGATGCAGCCTGGGTACATGACCAACCCGGCGATTGACCGGCTTGAGCGGGCCCAGCGCCTGACCGCTGGTGTTCCTGCCGAGTTTGGCGGCGAATCTACTAGCAATATCCGCACCGGTCGCCGTGGCGACGCAGTGCTGTCCGCTGTGGTGGACTTTACGGTGCAGGAAACGCAGAAGACACTCGCCCGTGCCCTTGAAGAAGAAAACCGGATCGCGATTGCTCAATGCAAGGCGTACGCCGGCAACAAGCCCAGGTCGTTCTACGTCAGCATGGGCAACGTCAAGGGCAAGGTCGACTACACCCCGAACAAGCACTTCACCACCGACGACAATGTCGTGTCGTACTCGCAGGCCGGTGCCGACATCAACAACCTTGTAATCGCCGGCGGTCAGCGTCTCGCAATGGGCACCATGTCCAAAGAGGCGTTCATGCGAATCGACCCTCTGGTTGAGGATGTTGAGAAGGAACGCGACTCGGTTGTAGCGGAACGGTTGGAAGAGTCGTTGCTGGCCGGGTTGCAGCAGCAAGCAGCGCAGGGTGCGTTGCCGCCGGCTGACTTGGCTCGAATTATGGAACTGGTGAGAAACGATCAGAACGATCTTGCTGAAGCAGTTAGCCGTGTGCAACGTGAGGCGCAGGAACGTCAGGCCGAACAGGTCGAACCTGATGCCCCCGAGGCGCAGCCAGGTATTGCTCAGCCGGGTGCGGGTGCTGAAGCTGGCGGTGGTGCGCCGGCTGGCCCGCCTGATCTTGCAGCGCTTCTAGGAGCTCTCTAATGCCACGGGCACGCAATCAACAGTACGGAATGGCTAAGAAGCAAGACGAGGTCGTTGCTGCGACGCGTGACGCTGCGGTGCCGAAGCCGTCTGCTCCTCCTGGCAGCATGCCGTTGCAGGGCCGGTCGAAGTTGCCGAATCAGGCTGTGACGACGCCGCCTGACCCGACTATGGGGCTGGGGAAGACTGAGCAGTTGCAGCAGCGCCAGAAGGCGTTGCGGATGTTGTTCTACATGGAGCCGCTTGCTGATCGGCCTGGAGCTAGTCGCGAGATGCAGAACACGGTTCGGAAACTAAAGCGTTTCGTTGGGAACTTGGACGAGTTGGTAAACGAGCACGACCCACGGTTGTTGGTGCGTAACCCTGAGTTTCTTGCGGAAGATCTCTAATGGTTTTTGATCGTATTTGGAACGGCGCTACCGACATCTTTGACAGCACTCCTGGGTTGCTTGTCGACATGTTCAGCAGCCCTACCACGGGTTTTGCTGGCGTTGGCGGCCCCGTTACCAGCGGGATTGATGCTTTTTTGACGATGCCTGACGAGTGGGCAGAAAGCATCTTCTCGTTTGTTCAGGAAGACATTCTTGGCGCGCCTAACGCAGCGCAGATGGCAGCCGGCGAACCCGGCGACGGTGTGCTGCCGTACATTGCTGGCAAAGCTGTAACTGCTTACGAAGCCATGTTCGATGAAACCGAACGAGGCATGATTAGTACGGTTGCTACGCCGGTGCTTGATGCTTGGCAGTGGACAATTGATGAGCTTGTAGACCGTCCTTTGGGCACGGTAGCGACCGTTCTTCACGACTCCAAACTCAACGGGCCACGCCGGTACTTCGATGCTAGCGCATGGCAACGAGCATGGAACATCAACGACGACCAGCGCACGTTTGGTCAATCTTTCGCGTACGCGTTCATGGGCGTGGACCCGTACGACGAAGACGAATACAACGCGATCCGTTCAGACCCGACGTTCAACCTGCTGTCAGGCACAGCTGACCTAGTCCAAGAACTTATCGACCCAGTCACTTACTTGACTGGCGGCACAGGCAAGGTTGCTCGAGGAGCGACCGTTATTCGCGTCCCAGGAACCAGCAGAGTTATTGGGCGGACAACTGCAGCAACCGCAGCCATCCCTGGCTTGACCCGTATCCCGCAGCCAGTCACTCGTGTTATAGGCACCGGGTTTGGTCAGCGAGGAGCCAGGAACTACAGCGAAACTGTTCAAAACATCGCGCAAGCTCGCGCACGGTCGTTTGCCGGCACCAACTTGACGAACGACGGCGGCATGCTGCCGCACCGGACGTACCAGCAAATCGAAGACACAGTGTCGCGACTCGACAGCTGGCAAGAACGCGCCGGGGCGTTCCAGGCAGTTGTGGGGCGTGCAGGTCGCAACATGGACGAGCGCGCTATCGAAATGTTTGCTCGAGCGGAAACCCCGCAAGCGCGCCAGTTGACGATGCGTGTCCTGGCCGGCGATTTCGGAGCAATCACTGAGCTCGAGAAAATCTCTGCAGAAATGCTAAACATCCAGCACATCTTTTACTCGGTCGATGAGTTTGTTGACGCACAAAAGGCGTTAGCGGCAGGCGACTTTGACGGCGTTATTGCTGCTGCCCCAGAAAGCTCTGCGTTGTACAGCGGTGATCTGGTTGCTGACTTGCAGCGGTACAACGAGCTGCAGGGTTACGCAAACTGGTTCCAGATGTACGACATGCAGCAGGCGTTGTATCGCACGCAGCAGCGGGGCATGAAGATGAACCCCGACACCGGCATCTACGAGATTGACTCTGCTGCACAGATCACACTCAGCACGATGGACAAGGATCTGTTCTTCAACGCGCTTGAAGACATGTTGGGCAACGCAGACGAAGTCAGCAGTTTCTCAACGCATCTGTCGCTGTTCGGCAGTGTGCGTGAAATTCCGTTTGGTGGCCGGCTGCGGTCGTTGCGGAACATGCAGGACAAGATCCTCGACACCACTGGCGATCAGACGACGTTGTCCACGTTCGTAAACACGAACAACATGTTTAGCGGCACGCCTGGACCGCAAGGCCGCGTGATGCGTGTTGCTTCCGAACGTGTTCCTCAAACAATCGCCAACTCGAGCGACCCGAACTTCCTCGAGCAGGTCAGTCGCGTGTTGGACCAAGCGCGTCGGGTTCGTGTTGTTGGCAGCCGCAAAAACAGAAAAGACATGAGTGTTTGGAGCGGCAAGGAAGGCAAGAAAAGCGGTACGCGCCTAACTGACGAAGCTGAAGTTGCAGGGATTGCAGCAGAGTTTCAACGACTTGTGGCAGCGAAAGACTTCGCAGCGGTAGACACTTTGTTTGATGAAGTGATCGGAAACTTCAACAAGCGTCTTGATGAGATGCTTGAATCTGCTGAGTTTGACGGTATCGACCCACTAAGCCGTTCTACTTTGAACGACGACTATTTGCGGGCACAAGCCGAGCACGAAGGCAGAACTGTCCTCGGTGGGATGCACCAGCGTGCCAGGGAACGCACAATCTCGATTCAGGGAGACATCAACAGCCAGCGAGGCCCTGCAAGCGTTGTCGAAGAAGACTTTGCGCTAGTTCACGAGGTTGCTGAAGACGGGTCTGACATGTTGATGGCGTACCGCATTTCGCCGTCGCAGGTCAAGACCTCACGCGTGTTGCCTCGGTACGACGTTGTGCAACGCAAAATCGAGCGCATGCAGAAATACAGCGCCAGGGTTGCAAGAGCAACGGCTAAGAACCGGGTTATAAAGGCTGGTTTCAAAGTCAGCGACATGGCTCATAGCGGTTGGCGTGGGTCGATGTTGTTGAAGCCTAACTGGCCTGTGCGAGTCGGCATCGATGAGCAGCTCCGCATGATGATCACGATGGGTTCGATGATCACGGCGCGTCGTTCGCTAGCCGGCTACCAGGACTTGCGTCGAGAACTGTCGGTCAAGGGTTTGAACGGCATGGAGTCGACCGGCGACGTAACGCTAATCGCAAGGGAGCTCTACGACATCCTTGATATCCAGCCACCCAAGGTGGGGGAAGCAGTCGACTACCACGCGTTGTTCGAGTCGGCTTCGAACCGCCAGTTCAACTCCGCAGTGCGGCGCGTTCGCAACAGGGCTCTGACGCAACGTCAGAATATTGCTCGAATTGCTCTGAACAGCGGCATCAAAGGCGGTTTGTTTGGCTTGGCCTTCGGTGCAGACATTGCTATGGGGGCTGGCTATTTCGGCTGGTCGGTAGCAAGCCGGCATCGCCGCATCACCCAGCAAACGCGTCGTGCAGCCAACCTGAACTATGCAGCAGTGCTGCGCCGGCAAGCACAAGCGTCGTTGATCAGAGCAGCTGGAGATCCGGCTGCGATTCGTGCTGCCCAGTCCAAGATGACTGACGCAGAATTTATCGAGCAGCTCGCTCGAGAGGTTCCTGAGGCCCGTGTAGCGCAGAACCAGTTCGAAGCTGCTGAGACTTTGATGAAGAAGGCTGGGTTCCCAAGTTTGAACTTGGGCGGCGCGAACCTTCGCAACGCGTTTGGTGACGACCCGAACTTTATCGAGCAGTGGCGTGGGTTCGTGTCAGCGTCTAAGGCTCGAGACAGTTTGTTGTCTGGTGCTCACAGGGCGTCTAGGCGAGAACTGGAAGAGTTCTACAGCGTCGATTGGAAGCGTTGGGACATCCAAGAAATGGGTGACGAGGCTCTGTTTGCGGAGAAGTGGAGCCGCATGATGGATCTCTACACCGGCAACCCGATTGCTAACGAGTTTTACGAAATCGTTTGGACGAACGTCGGCACTGCAAGCGAACGGGCAGACCGCCTTGTTGATCTGATGCTGCGCGACAACAAAGTCTTCAACGACCTGTTTGCACCGCAGTCAATCGACAACTTTAGCCCTGACGAACTGTTCGAGGCGGCTAAGTACGTCATGAACGAGTACGACAACGTGTTGCCTCCTGCGTATTTCCCTGCGCTTCGTGAACGTGCGATGACTGGCAAGGTTGAGTGGCCTGAAGTGCGAGGTGCGCTAGACGACCTTGTTGACTCGGCTAACGCTGGTCTTCCTGCAGACGGCGAAAAGGTAACACGCAAAACACTTATTGACGAGATCCGCTCTGGCAGTGGCGACGAACTAGCGCCGTTGTACCCGCACTTCGGCAGGTCGCTTGGTCCAGATCCGCAGTCGCACGCCAACATCAGCAAGATGCAGGATGCCAAGATCTTTGGTCGAGGGTTTGTCGACCACATCTACAGCATTCTTGGCACGATGCCGACAGACAACGTCGCCCGCATGCCGTTCTTCCGTGCAAATTACGAACTTGAAGCGGCGCGTCGGATCGAACTGTTGCCTACTAACGCTGACGGCAAAGTTATTACTACGCAACGGCAGCTCAACGAGATCGCAGAGGGCTCGCGCAAGTTTGCGCTGAAAGAAACCCGCACGATCCTGTACGACTTGGCAGAGAACCTGCGGCTTTCTGAGCTCATGGGCAATTCGATCGCGTTCTTGAACGCATACGCTGAGGTGTTTAGCCGCTGGGCCGGGTTTGCGATCCGTCAGCCAGCCGAGGTGATGGGCAAGTACCGCCTGTACGACAAAGCGTGGAACGCAGAAGCGTTCGGGTTGATAGAAATCGAGGATGACGAGTCCGGAGCTCGTTATCTGGTTCTGAACTTGACCGGGGAAACCCCGACAGTCTTCGATTCGTTGCCGCAAGGCTTGCGAGACCAGATTATTCCTCCGTTCTTGCAAGACGGTTATATCCGCATGAGCAAAGACGGCTTGAACACTGCGTTGCAAGGCACTCTGCCCGGCACAGGGCCACTGGTTACCGTTGTTCTTCGTGAAGCGATGCGGCAAGAGCCGCAGCTCGAGGAAGTGTTGGGGTTCATGTTCCCGTTTGGGCATCCAGACGGCAACTTGCTTGAACGGTCGACTATCGGCAACTTGCCGGCGTACCAGAAAGCGGCTTACAACCTGATCTTTGACGGTGCTGTCGAAAACGACGAAATTGTCGGCCGCATGATGCAGGACATCTACACGCAAGCGCAGCTTGACGGCATGGGCATCGATCTTGGCGATCCTGAAGAGTTCAATGCTTGGATTGACGAAGCTAACAGTCGTGCCCAGCAATTCAACATGTTCAGAATCTACCAAGGCTTGCTGGCACCGTCTTCCTCAACGATGCTGTCGCCGTTCTATGAGTTCATTGAGATTGCTCGTGACTTGCAGCGGGAGCACGGCCAGCGAGAAGGCACCCGGCGGTTCTTGGACGAGCACGGCATGGATTTCTTTGCGTTGACGCAACGCATGACTCGTTTGAACGACGGCACGGCGGCGTCGTTGCAGTCGGAATTGCTGTTTGAAGAAAACCAGGAGATGGTGCGGGCATATCCCGAGATCGGTGCCTGGATTACGGGCAGTATCGGCGGAGCCGGCGAGGAGTACTCGTTCTCGACGCACGTTTACTGGCGTCAGAAGAGCATGGGTATGGGGGCCGGCACAGACGCGACTCGTCGTGAAGTGCTGACTCCTGCAGAGTTCGGACAACAGTTGAGTATCAGCCGTGGCTGGTACGAGTTCTTCGAGTTGCAGGATTGGGAGCGTATTGAACGCAACAAGATTTACGCTGCGGGCCTCGAGGGCACCGGCACAGAGTTTACTTACGCCAATGGTGTGACAGCGAACCCGGTGCAGGTCGTGTCGGACTTCAAGCAAGAAGAGATCCGCAAGTTGGAGCGGAAGTATCCCGATTGGGCTGCCGAGTACAACAACTTGGGTTCTTCGATGATGACGCGTCGGGAGATCAACAGAGGGTTCGCTGCTGCGTTGCAAGACGAGACGTTGTCGCAACGTCCGTCTGCGGATCACATTCTGGACTTCTATCAGCTGCGTTTCTGGACGCAGCAGCAGTTGACTGCACGCAAGATGCAGGGCGGTTCGGACAACATCGAAACTGCGGGGAATGCTGATTTGCTACGATTCTGGATGGAAGAGACGGAGAAGTTAGGCGACCGTCCTGGTTTCTCCCATGTGTACGACAGGTTCTTCGAGCGTGATCGTTTGTTGCCGCAGACGTTCTTGGATCCGGATGACTTCGGCGGTTTGTTGGAGTACGGGAGTTACTGATGGTTATTGGTGTTAAAGATCTCGAGCCAGAAGACGATAGAGAGTTTACCGTTAAGCGTCCTTCGGCAACGTCGACAGGTTACTCGCCGTCAGGCCCTGGCGGCGTGTCGCTGACGCCTACCGGACCTGGATTGTCAGGCGGCGCTATTGACGTTGCTTTCCAGAACTTCATTGCGACTGGTGTTGTCCCTTCAGACGCCGTTTTGGGCTACGAAACAGGCGTACGAGGGCCGTTGACGGTGCAAGCTTTGTACGAAGCCGGCATGCGAGACATCTCGATTGACGATTTGATGATGATCGCGACCAAAGGCCCAGAGATTCTGGATCGCGATCTGCGGCTGCGGGTCAATTTGGCTACACGAGGAGACAAGCCGATTCGTCGGGCAGAACTAGTCAATCAGTTGCCGGAACGCAACCTCGAGTACTTGGCGATGGACATGTTCTTGAACGTCGATGGCGCGTACCGGGACATTGACGAAGTGTTTGACGATGACGGCATGTTGAACATGCAGCAGTTCAACTATGCGTTGGAGCAGACGTTCAAGCAGGCGATGATTGCTGGACCGTCTGGTTTCGGCACGACAACCGAGTTTCTTGACATCCTGACGCAGAACCGTGACTTGTCGGTCGAAGAGCTGCAGGCGTTGTTTGATGAACGCGAAGCTGAACTTGAGGAGACAGGCAGCGGTGTCGTGTTGTTTGATCCGGTTGGGTTGAAAGCCGTTGCTAAGGACGCGTTTGCTGGTGCGACTGGCCGGCGTGGCACGAAGGCCGAGCAGCAGGAGTTTGTGCGGCTGGTTCACGGGTTGCAGTTGTCTGGGCAGCGAAGCATTGATGTTGGTGCTCGTGCTGAGGAGTTTGCTCGTGAGGCTGCGCCTGTTGAGGCTGCAGCTATGGATGAGGCGACTGCTGGCAGCATTTTGATGGATGTGATTAGGAGCAGGCGATGAGTATGACTGATTATCCTTTTGCTGACGGCGGACCCGGTGGAAATTTGATTGGTATCGGCGATCCACCGAACACGCAGATTGAGCCGGAACCGACGCTTCCACGACCGACGCCGACGCCAGAACCTGAAGAAGACACGACAGAAGCTGACGTAGAAGCACTTCTTGAATCTCAGTTCGGCGGTTTCTCGTTCTTCTTGCAGAAGAACCGTGAAGACCTCATGGTCGGCATCACTGAAGACGGCACAGTCGTCAGCGCTGACGATCCCGGCGCAGTCGAAACCAAGAACGTCCTCGATTACATCGTTGACGAAGGCATTGTTGCGCCGACGCGTGTCAAAGGCATCCTCGAGAACACTTCTTGGTGGCAGTCGACCGACAAAACCATGCGGGAGTTCGACACCCAATGGGCGGAAATGTCGGATCCCGAACGGGCCGAGTTTCTCGAGCCGGTCACGGACATCCTGGAGAAGGAGCTTAAGTTCCTTGGGGCGTCGTTGTCGCCTGAGCAGATGTCGAAGCTTGCTGAAGACATCATGCGGTTTGGTGAGGCCGACGACCAGGAGTACATCCGTGGTGTTCTGACTGCGGAGCTCAAATTTGATCCGACAGCAACGCCGGCTGCGTCAGAGTTCGGTGCTGCAGCTGACGACATGCAAATTTTGGCAGACAAGTACTTCGTGCCGATTAGCGACGAAGCTGCTCAGAAGTTTGCGAGTCAGGTGTACACGGGTGAGAAGACTGCTGCGGAGATGGAGCAGTACTTCAAGCTGATGGCGAAGGAAACTTTCCCGGCGTTGGCGAACGCTATTGACTCGGGCATTGCTCCGAGTGAGTACTTCGAGACGTACAAGTACGAGATGAGCAAGATGTTGGGGCGTCCGATTACGAACGTGTACAACGAGTTTCCTGAGGTTGTGCAGTTTACGCCGCCTGGGGGTGGGCCTGCTCGTCCGATGAATCTGTACGAGGTGCGGCAGCATATTCGTGGCGGTAACGAGTGGCAGCGTTCTAAGCAGGGTCGCGATGCGGCTCGTTCGTTGGCGACTGAGATTGGTCGTGTGTTTGGTGAGGTGGCCTGATGAGTGACATTCCCCCGTTTGAGAACGACAAATACGCAGGGCTGTCGCTTGACGACAGCCGTGAGGAAGCCCTTGCAAATATCTCGGCAAACCGGCCCAACCCGCAGTTTGACGGCCCTGGAGGTCAACCCAACTTTGATCGGCCTGTAAGGCCAAATAACGGATTCGGTGTAGACCCCGGTGCTTTGACTTCTGACATGGATCCAGAAGCAGCACAAGAACTTGAAGACGCTAACCGCATCATCCAAGACAAGCTTGAACTGTACGGGCTAGGCGAGCTCGCTGACTTGGCATATCAAATGCTGGTCGATGATGAAAGCCCCCAGGCTGTCATGGACGCCCTGCAAGAAACCGACGCGTTCAAGCAGCGGTTCGCCGGCATGGAAGCACGCCGGCAAGCAGGAC
Source organism: Gemmatimonadota bacterium (assembly GCA_039588935.1). GTDB lineage: Bacteria > Gemmatimonadota > Gemmatimonadetes > Gemmatimonadales > GWC2-71-9 > JBDGYW01. Next base: position 11,322 of record JBDGYW010000112.1, read on the forward strand.
TGCCAGCGATCAGCCCAGCCGATTACATCCGCCTCGAGGACAACTATCGCAGCACGATGGCAATGGCCGGGTTGCCGCCAGGGTTCTACGATTCGCCGGACGACTTTGCCGAGTTCATCGGTAACGATGTGTCGCCTCAGGAAATGCAGCAGCGCGTGTCGTTTGCTGCGACTGCGGTAAGCAACGCTGACCCGAACTTGAAAGCGCAGTTGCGAGAGCTGTACGGCGTAGGTGTCGAGGACGAAGGCGAACTGATCGCTTACTACCTAGACCCGCAGCGTGGCACGAGCGTTATCGAGCAGCGGTTGCAGCTCGAGGCTGCCGGGTTGTCGTCTGCGGCGATCAGCACGCTTGGGAGCGGCTTCGAGCAGGGCACTGCGGAGCGTTTGGCGAACCTGGGCGTGCAGCGTCGTGAGGTCACTGAGCGGCTCCAGGGGCAGACAGCGTTGACGCAGCAGTTGCTGGGCGAGGACACGGCTGTGACTTCTAGTGAGCTCGCTGCGGCCGAGTTTGGGCTTGATTCTGAGGCGACTTCTGACATCGCGAAGTTGCGTCAGCAGCGTCAGCAGCGTGGCCGGCGGCAAGCTGGGGTGTTGATGGCGCGTGGCGGCGTGTCAGGTCTTGGGCGCGCCACTTGACATAAATATGCAAACGTCTGTATCGTTATAGACGAATCGGCCCCCATGCGGGGTGAGCTGTTTCACCCAATTCTCCGTCTGCATTCCACCGTTGTAGGCGCGTATCGAAGGTGAGTGACATATGACAGATGAAATGCCCACCGAGGCTGAAGACTCTGTTAGCCAAGAATCGAAGCCAAACTGGCGACGTGAACTCGAGGACCGTGCGAAAG
>JBDGYW010000113.1:0-12145 GCA_039588935.1 Gemmatimonadota bacterium
CTCGACTCGCGATCGGTCAGCTTTCGAAGCTGGACGCAACATCGGGGGGTAGCAGAGTCGTCGCGCTGGAAGTGCTACAGGATGAGACGCGGCGTTTGGAAACCCTCGCTCAGGAATTCTCGGACTTTGGCCGATTGCCGGAAGGTCCCGAAGCGCTGATAGACTTGAACGAGATGCTCGACGGAATCTTGTCCTCATCGATTCCAGATGATTGTCCCGTTCGCTTGGAGATCGAAACGGGTCTCACGATCCGCGGTCATTTCGAGCCGTTGCGCCGTGCCCTTCAGAATCTGCTGCGCAACGCTGTCGAGGTCAGTGAGTCCGCTGGAGTTGATATCAAGGCGAGCCGTCTCGAAGGTGATGCAAGGCGCTCGATCCGCATTGAGATTGCCGACCACGGTCCCGGAGTACTACCGGAAATTCGGGACAAGATCTTTGAACCATACTTCACCACCAAGGAACTCGGCACCGGTCTTGGACTCGCCATGGTGCGGCAGACCGTCATCGCACACGGTGGTGAGGTGGAGGTGGCAGACGCCGAAGATGGAGGTGCTAGCTTCGTGGTAACGCTCTCGGAGCGCTCATGACAGGGCGCGTCCTCATCGTAGACGACGAACAGAATATCAGGCGCATGTTGCGCGCCGTGCTCGAAGAGCAAGGGTACGAAATATCCGATGTGGGTGGAGGGGGCGAGGTTCCCGCTGCGTGTGACGGCTTCGATCCGGATGTCGTGTTGCTCGACTTGGTTATGCCGGCTGGCCCAGGCGGCATCGAGATTCTCGAGCAGCTAAAGGAACGTTGTCCCGGTCTCGTGGTGATCATGATGAGTGGCAAGGCAACGCTGCACGACGCGGTACGGGCGACACAACTCGGCGCTTTCCAGTTCCTCGAGAAGCCATTGAGCCCAGAGGGCGTGCTAGTCGCGGTTAGGGCTGGACTCGATCTGTATCGCACGCGAGCGGAAAACAGAGCACTTCGAGCCGATTTGGATGATCCGCACACGATTGTCGGATCGAGCGAGCCGATCGAAAAGGTCCGCGCGTTGGTGAGTCAGGTTGCGCCGACGCCTGCCCGCGTTTTGATCTCCGGTGAGTCGGGGACGGGTAAGGAACTCGTCGCACGGTCTGTCCATCGTTTGAGTCCACGTTCGGAACGGCCTCTGGTGTGCGTCAATTGCGCTGCCATTCCACGCGAGTTGGTAGAGAGCGAGATGTTTGGCCACGAACGCGGTGCGTTTACTGGTGCGTCCGAGGCCCGCAGGGGTCGATTTGAGCTCGCCGACGGTGGCACTCTATTCCTCGATGAGGTGGGTGAACTCGACCTGGATGTTCAGGCGAAGCTTCTCCGGGTGCTCGAGACAGGTGTAATAGAGCGGGTCGGGGGCGAGAGCAGCCGCTATGTGGATGTGCGCTTTGTGGCGGCGACGAACAAAGATCTCGATGGGGAAGTGAAGACCGGCAGCTTTCGCGAAGATCTGTTCTACCGGCTGAATGTCTTTCCCATTCAGGTGCCTCCACTGCGGGACCGTGCCGCTGACATTCCGGAGTTGGTGACGCATCTGGCCGCTTTTTCCGGTGCACGGTGTGGCCGGACGGCAATGACCTTCGCACCGGATGCACTCGATCGTATGCGGGCTCATCCATGGCCGGGCAACGTGCGTGAGCTGGCCAACGTCATCGAGCGGCTCACAATCGTTGGGTCCGCCGAAATTATCACCCGCGCCGACGTCGAAGGAGTGCTCGGAGGCGGCACGACTCGACACTCATCACCTGCCCCCACATCCACGGGCACGCTTGCCGATGATCTTGACGCCTACGAGACGCTGCTCATCCGAAACGCGATTGCGGACGCTGGTGGGAACATCGCGGATGCCGCCCGAAAACTCAGCACCGACCGGGCAAATCTCTACCGCAGGATGAAGCGACTCGGAATCGGACAGAAAGACACGCCCGTGTCGAAGTGACACGCATTTCGGTGTTCGCTGTAACAGATCTGTGCTCGTAAAATGTTGCAATGCAATGACTTATCGTTCTAATGCAGGTTGGCACACACCCTGCCAGGGTAGTGACTCGGTGGTGTGGTCGGGACTTGAGTGAGTGTGTCAATATTGTGGGGGGCGAGATGGTCAAGCTGACTGTGCGAGTTCTGTTATTGCTGTCGGTGCTGGCGATGGGACGTTTTGTTGTCGGTGGGTTCCTGCAGTCTGAAGAACGCAGCCAGGTGATTGTTGTGCTGATGCATGGAGGAGAATGCGCTTCTGAAACTTCCGCCCCTGACAGACCGAAGGAGAACTAACTCCATGCGTTTGTCTATGGTGATGGTTATGGCACTGCTGGTTGGGCCGGCGGTGTGCCTGCAAGGGCAGGACCCCGTTGTCGTGATCCGTCCAGGAGGCGACGAGGATGAGCGTGCCGCGGTACGTGCGGTGCAGATATTCAACCGTTCCTCCACTTTCAGGATCTTCGGCTCACATTCAATCAGAAGAGACGACATCTACGAAGGCGACGTTGGAGTTTATGACGGGCATCTGGTGGTGTCCGGAATCATTGAGGGCGACCTGGTTCTCATCAACGCCGACCTCCGGCTAATGCCATCGGCTGTTGTGCATGGAGACATACTTCTGATTGGCGGCACCTACCATCGAAGAGAGGATGCCCAGGTTGGTGGAGTCATGCGCCGTTACAGGAGAGCGGTGGAAATTAGACGCATCGGAGACCAACTGGAAGTGAGGTCGCGCCAGGTTGAACGCTACCGTGTCTCGGAGCGGGATAGATATCGGCCTTATCGGACGAGCACCGACGCATCGATCACCCTTGGATTCGGTCCCACGTACAACCGTGTCGAGGGTCTTCCGATCCACTTTGGACCGCGTCTCACGTGGAGACACGGTTGGTACAGCCGCTTGCGTTTGGAGGCCTTGGGTATTTACCGGACGGCCGCGAACCCCAGAACTGTCTTTGACAGTTCGTTGTCCAGGAGAGATGTCGGCTACACCGTCAACGGCGAGCTTCAGTTCGGACGCTCGAGAGAGTTTACGATAGGAGGTCGGGTGTACGACGTGGTTACGCCGATCGAGGACTGGCAACTCCACGACGACGAAATCGGACTCGCGACGTTTCTGTTGCATCGCGACTACCGGGACTACTACCTCACGCGCGGATGGACGGGGTACGCCGAGATTCAACCTGTCGATGAACTGACATTCTCGGGCTCTTATGCCCGCGAGGAACACATCTCAGTCGCTGCACGCGATCCCTGGACTATTGGTAGACGCAGCGAAGGTTGGCGCGAGAATCCGACCGTTGACGAAGGTGACTTCGAGATTCTCACGGCTGCGGCGGAGTATGATTCACGGGCCTCGAGCCGCTACAACGGCTCCGGTTGGTTCCTGCGAGCAGAGTGGGAACGGGGGAAAAGCGACAACGTGGTTGATCGAGGTCTACCGGTGGCGATCCGTGACCCGTTGCCAACCGGTGGGGATTACACGTACGACAGGTTCTTCTTGGATCTCCGGCGGTACGAGAGGGTCGGTTGGTCCGGACAGCTCAGCCTTCGAGGTGTCCTTGCGGGAACGACAGGGGGACACGATCCGCTGCCGGTACAGCGACGCCTATCGCTTGGCCACGTGATGCCGGGCTACGGGTTTCGCGCCTTCGCGTGCAATGAGGGGATACTGGAGCCGGCAGAGCCTGCGCTTTGCGACAACGTTCTCCTGATCCAGGCCGAGTACCGTGCCGACCTCTCGTTCCGCAGACGTTCGTGGCGTGGCCGGCGCGACTCCGGGTCCCGGAGGGGCTCGTGGAAGTCAGGTGAGTTTTGGGACTGGGACGACTGGGATGACTGGTTCTGGTTCGACGGCCCGAGTCTGGTCTTGTTCAGCAATGCGGGGACGGGTTGGCTGTATGACAATGACATCGGTGAGGTGGAGTTTGACATCGGGGCGGGACTCGAATTCGGAAGCGTTGCGGTCTACGCGGCCAAACCGATTACATCGGAAGGAGCGATCCGTATCACGTTCCGGCTCCATCGCCGATTCTAGTTTGCAGTGAAGGAGGAGGTAGCATACGCTGAGGGTGCACCCGTTCTGAGTTTACCATGAGCGCGGCTTGTTGAGCCGTATCGCAGTGGTGCTACTATGCTGTGCCGCCGTTGGTGGTGCAGCGCGTGCACAGGTACGTCCACGAGTGGAGGTGGACCTCGTGGACACTGAGGAGATCCCGGACGTCGAGGTGAGCGTTAGAGGCCTGTTGTCTGACAGGAGGTTTCTGAACGCGATGGAATCGGGGTTCCCGCTCTATCTTGAGTACAACGTCGCTCTCCGCAACTCGCGTTCCGGGTGGTTCGATGGCACAGAGGGCGAGTTCACGTTGGAGTATGTCGTCTTCTTCGATGCTGTGCGGGATTTGTATGTCGTGGAGGCGAGGGGGGTAACGGAACAACTCTCGCTCGACGACCTGCGGAACAAGGTTGCACAGCGCTACCGCATCGAAGACTATTTTCGTCCCGAGGAGCCGGGGCGGTACTACTATTCCGCGACGGTCAGTGCGCGTACCCTTTCCGATTCGGATGTCGACGAGGTCTTTGCGTGGCTCAAGGGCGAGGGTGGGGACTCAACCGAATTCAAGCGCCCGGGATTCGTGACGCGTACAGCGCGGCGTCTACTCGTGCGAGTTGCGCCGCTTCCTCGCGTCACGCTGGAGGGGCGCACCGCAGATTTCCGCGTGCCTTGAGTTGAACGAAAAGGGGTGCCACGATGGGCACCCCTGTTCGGTAAGCTGTTGTCCTGCTACTCGGTTCTCAGCGCCACAATCGGATCCACCTTTGTCGCGCGGCGCGCGGGGAAATACGTTGCGACGAGGCCGGCGCCCATCAGCACCACGGCTACCGCTCCGAACACCACAGGATCGAACGGGCTCACCCCGAAAAGGAAGCGCGCCAGGCCCCGTGTGACTGCCAACGCTACTGCTGTGCCGATCACAACGCCGAACGTTGCGAGGACAGTACCCTGCCGTACGACCATTGACATCACGTTGCCCGTCCTCGCACCGAGTGCCATGCGGATGCCCAGCTCCTGTGTTCGTTGTGACACCGTGTAGGCCATGACACCGTACACGCCGCCGAGCGCCAGTACCAACGCAATACCCGCGAGCATGGACATGATCTTCGCCATTATGGTGTCGGACTCCAGCTGCTGTTCGATTAGCGCGTCCATGGACATCACGCTGTATACCGGCACGGTGGGGGCGATCGAACGGACGGTGTTTCTGACCGGTTCTACGAGTGTTTCCAACGGGACCGATGCCTCGATTGCCCAATCCAAAAACCGCGGGGCTCCCTGCAATGCGGAGAAGTACGTCATCGGTCGGACGTCTACTTCCGCACCGAGATCCCTGGTGTCGGCAACAACCCCGACAATTTCTCTCGGGCCGGATCCAACCACGATGTCTTGCCCGAGCGGGTTGACATCCGGCCAATGGAGTTGTGCCATGGTTTCGTTGATGACGGCGACACGACGCTCGCCGTTGCGGTCACCTTCTTCGAATCCACGCCCACGGAGGATAGGTATGTCCATGGCGCCGAAGTACCCAGGCATTAGGTAGCGAAACCACGTAACCTGGCGTCCGGCGGGATCGTCGTAATCCTCCTGCGACGTCGCGTACCAGGCACCGGAGCCACCTTGAAGTGGGAGGATGGTCGTTGCGCCGATCGTCTCGACTCCAGGAATGGCAACGAGGCTCGCTGCCACCTGGCGGTGGAACGTGGTTACAGAACTGGTATCCGGATACTCGTTCTCCGTCAGCATCACCTGCAGCGTCAGAACGTCCGATCTGTCGAATCCGAGATCCGCCAACCGTATGTGCGCGAAGGCTTTCACGAGTAGCGTTGACGAGACCAGCAGCACGAGCGTCATTGCCACCTCGGCCACCACCAGCACTTTCCTCATCCGCGCTCCGGTGGCGCCTGTACCGCGGGTGCCCTCCTTGAGCGAGTTCACCACGTTAGTCTTGCTGCTCTGTAGTGCCGGGACGAGACCGAATATCATGCCGGTTAGCACTGTGACCGCGGCCGTGTATAGCAGAACGCGCGGGCTCAAGCCGATCTCATGCACTCGTGGGAACTCGGCCGGCATTATCGACACCAGGCCACGGATTGCGGGTACGGAGAGTAGCAGGCCCAGGAGACCTCCCAGCCCTGACACCAGAACCGCCTCGGTCAGGAACTGCCTTACTATCCTCGACCGGTTGGCGCCGAGCGCGCCGCGCAGCGCCACTTCGCGATCTCGGCCTGCGGAATGAGTGAGCAGGAGGTTTGCGACGTTTGCGCAGGCGATGAGAAGTACAAACGCCACCGCGATTGTCGAGATCAGTGTCCCGGCCTTGAAGCCTTCATCGAATACCCATTCGTGCATTGAGAGCATCGTGGCACCGTGGCCGGCACTGGTCTCCGGGAAGTCTTCGCTGATCTGGCCCATGACCCGCTGTGCGTCTTCCAGTGCCTGACTGGGGGTGGACCCTTCGTTCAAGCGCCCAAGCAGGACGTACATGTAGCTGGATCGGCTTTCCTCGCCGCTGAAGGCGAGTGGAGTAAAGACATCCAAATCGGGGTCGTCGTACCAGAACCCGGGTGGCAAAACACCCACGAGAGTGTGGCTTGTTCCGTCGAGCAAGATCGGCCTGCCGATGGCCGCCGGATCCGCTCCGAACCTCCGCCGCCAGAGTCCGTCGCTTATGACTGCGACATGTTCTTGGCCGGGAATCCCTTCATCCGGGGTGAAACCGCGTCCCCGAGCCGGTTGCACACCGAGGACCTGGAAGAAGTTCGGTGTGACATATCGGCCGTTGAGCCGTTCCGCCTCAAAGTCGCCGGCGAGACTGAAACTGCCGCCGGTTGTCGCTGCTATGCTCATCGTCCCACTGCGGTCGCGCAGATCCAAGAAGTCCGGGGCCGAGAACGTGACTTGACCCCAGCCTCGGTCTTGGTTGGTGAGCCAGATCGTGTGAAGGTCATGTGATTCTGGGTACGGCAGCGGCCGAAGCATGAACACGTCGACGGCGCTGAAGATGGTCGTGTTGGCGGAGATCCCTATGGCAAGGGAAAGGACCGCAATTGCAATGAGACCCTTTCCCCTTCGAAGTGCGCGAAGACCGTATTTGACGTCCTGCAGGATGATGTCCATGGTGTATTCCGTTCTGAGCAGATACCAGGCGTGTGCAAACGCGCCGGTCGACCAGAGAAGCAGGCCTATCCCAAACGGCCGGCGTGACGAACCCGCCTCGGCGCGGTGCTGCCAGCGATGGAGCAACTCAGCTTGCCACTGCTCGCACCACCTGCGGCGGAGCGCATGCGGGACGAGAGCCCCAGCGACGCGGATGAGCAACAAGCTCAGTCGCAATGAGAACGGTTGTTGGTATCGCTGGTTGTCCATTGCCGACGGGACCTTCAGAGGGGCCGGGGTTGAATGCCTACAGTGAGTTCAACGGGTGCGAGGGACCGATAGCGGTCCATCGCGGCGAGGAGCACTTCTTCGCCCCGTTCGGTGATTTGGTAGTAGCGGCGCGGTGGCCGCTTTTCCTTCTGTGCGATTTTGCCATCTTCCCACTCTGACCTGGCGAGCCCTAGGTCTTCGAGTTTGTCGAGGGCGGGGTAGATTGTGCCGCTCGTGAGGCCTGTTTCCTCCATGATGTCGAAGCCGTACAAACAGCCACGTGCTAATGCATGGAGCACCATGACGGCGCCGAGACTGAGGTCTTTCTTCTTTGTCACGGTTCGTCCTCTTATCTATGTCGATACGCTATATATATCGACAGTCAAGCTATGCCGCTGTTGTCGATATGTCCATTACGGGAGAAGGTACTGGTTGGTTTCCGGGTAGTGTTTTGGGTGGCTTTTTCATCAGCCTTAACGAAAGCCTCATTTGTACTGTCTAACTCTGTGAGCGCAAGGGTGTGAAGATGACGTTGTTGGGTGACAAGGGTGCGTTATTCAGCGACTCACACTGCGGTGACAGACGCGTGACACGTGGCGCATATGGTGCGCCGGCCGCCAGTGACCATTGTTCAGTTTCCGGTTACCCTCCTGAGCTGAACAACCCCAATGGTCGCCGGCGGTTTTTTTGCCGCCGTCCTCACCAATACCCCAGAAGTTTCCACCACGCGCCGCCGATCACTATCCAGATCACGATGTTGACTACGCTGATTATCGCTCCAAGTCGCCACCAATCGGTGACCTCGACATACCCGGCCGCAAACAACACGGGCGCCGGACCCGTGCCGTAATGCGTGGTGCTGCTGAACAGGTTACTGAAGAACCCGAGGACCAGCGCGCCCAGCAGTGGGGGCGTACCAACCGCAACCGCAACGCCCAGAAATGCGGCGTACATCGAACTCACATGCGCCGTGCAGCTTGCATAGAAGTAATGACTGTAGAAGTAGATGAGACTGAGCCCAAGGAATGCGGGCAACCAGCCAACGGCTCCGAACACTCCGCCGACAGCCTCGCTAAACCATGCAATCAGTCCGAGCCTTGTGAGATACGATGCCATCATCACGAGGGCCGAGAACCAAACGAGCGTGTTCCACGCGCCCTTTTCCGCCAGTATGTCATCCCATGCCAGAACGCGTGTGAGCAGTAGTACCGCAAGGCCCACCATGGCGGTGGTTGTGCTGTGAATGGATAACTGCGGCCCGAAAATCCAGAGAGTGAGTAGCAGCAGGAAGGTGGCGAGCATGATCCACTCGCGTCGCTGCACAGGCCCCATGGATTTGACCTTCTTTCGAGCCAGTTCGGATGCTTCTGGAGTTTCTTTGATCTCGGGTGGGTACAATTTGTAGAGGACGTACGGCACCACGACGAGGCTGATCGTCCCTGGCACTATGGCGGCCACAGCCCAGCGTGTCCAGGTGATCTCCACTCCCAACTCCCCAGCCAGCTGTGCGGCCAACGGATTCGCAGCCATGGCTGTCAGGAACATCGCGCTGGTGATGACGGTGCCTTGGAATGCCGTTGTCGTTAGGAACGCGCCGACGCGGCGGGACGTTCCCTCTTCCGGGGTGCTGTCGTATGCCTGAGCGACCGATCGCAGAATTGGAAAGACCACGCCCCCGGCCCGGGCAGTGTTGCTTGGTACGGCTGGTGCCAGCACCAAGTCCGTGGCGACCAGACCGTACCCGAGGCCGAGCGTCTTCTTGCCCAGTTTGGCCATGAACAGGTATGCGATTCTTGCGCCGAGCCCTGTCTTGATGAAACCACGCGAGATGAAGAATGCCAGGACTATCAACCAGATTACACTGTTGCCGAATCCACTCAACGACTCGGTGATGCTGAGCGTCCCGGTTACTGCCGTGGCACCAATACCGACGAACGCGACTGCCCCCATCGGAAGCGGCTTGAGGATCAATCCGAGGATCGTTGCCACGAAGATGCTGAGGAGGTGCATAGCGGCCGGTTCGACTCCAGTCGGTGCGGGAACAAACCAAAGCGCGATAGCAGAGACAACGGGGATCGCGAACGGAAGGGCAACGCGAGCGCGTCCGCGCGGGTCTGCTGTACTTTGACTCTGGTCGGCCATTCAAGCTCCGGTCAGATCTTCTGGAGACTGTGCCGTCACCTACCCCATCGAATGCCACGTCGGTGTCGGTTCACAGAACGCACCCCACCAGTGGCATAATAGCGTCCGGTGCAGTTTGACAACAACTTGACTCACGGGCGCTCCCAGTCGTCCTTACTTGCGATGTTACATCCACGCGACTCTTCAATCGAGCAGACAGCACTCACCGAGGAGGTGATCGGCCAGCAAGCCCCAGTGTCGATCAAGCATCCGCGTGGCTGTGCAGAGGGGCAGAGACGCAAGTGAGTAGGGCTGCCACTCCTGCAACCCCTGCAGGGAGGCTCTTGAAATGAACTGGAACGCTGAGTGGAAGCCATTCCTCCTCGCGACCGGGATACTGCTCCTTTGCTTCTTTCTCCCGGTCCCGGAGGTCGTCGAGTCCTCGCGTCTTGGAGGCGCGTTCTGGGAGTCATTGCACCTGGTGCAGTGGTACGCCCGCGAGCACGTCGTGTTGTGCCTGTTGCCGGCCTTCCTCATCGCCGGCGCGATCGCGGTGTTCATCAGTCATGGGTCGGTTCTCAAGTATCTTGGCGCGGGCGCGAGCAAGGTTGTCGCCTACGGTGTCGCGTCCATGTCGGGGGGGATATTGGCTGTCTGTTCATGTACCGTGCTCCCCCTTTTCGCAGGCATCTACAAGATGGGAGCTGGCCTTGGGCCGGCCGCGACCTTTCTCTATGCGGGTCCCGCAGTAAATGTGCTCGCGATAGTGCTGACGGCGCGGGTGTTGGGCCTTGAGATGGGCCTGGCACGTGGCATCGGTGCGGTGGTGTTCAGTATCGCGATCGGGCTCGTGATGCACATGGTGTTTCGTGAAGAGGAACTTGAGAAGGCCGAAACAGTTGCCGTGATGCCGGAGACTGCTGAGTATCGACCGCTTTGGCAGAACGCGCTCTACTTCGGGTCACTGATCGTCATCCTGGTATTCGCCAACTGGGGAACACCGCGAGAAGCGATTGGTTTGTGGACCGCTGTCTATTCGGCGAAGTGGCTTGTCACCGGCGCGGCCGCTGTGGCACTGGGAGCGATGTTGGTGTTCTGGCTTCGTGCCGTTTGGTGGCACGTGGTGTTGGCGGCGCTACCAGTGACAATGTTGGCTCTCGCGGTGCCGAGCAGCCCGACAGCTGCTTTCGCTGCCGGCATAATAGGCATAGCTGTAGTCGCGAGCCTGAATGATGGCGAGATGAGGACCTGGCTTGGGTCGTCGTGGGGCTTTGCAAAACAGATGCTTCCTCTGCTTCTGGTCGGTGTGCTCATAGCCGGGGCTCTGCTCGGTCGCCCTGGCCAAGAGGGGATGATCCCATCGGCGTGGATCTCAGCCGCAATGGGAGGGAATTCGATTTTGGCCAACTTCGTCGCATCGTTTGCGGGGGCGTTCATGTATTTCGCCACGCTCACCGAGGTGCCAATTCTTCAGGGATTGATCGGTAACGGAATGGGCAGAGGACCCGCGCTCGCGTTACTGCTTGCAGGGCCGGCGTTGTCACTCCCCAACATGCTCGTGATCCGAAGCGTGATGGGAACGAAGAAGACTGCCATGTTCGTGGCGCTGACGGTGTTGATGGCAACGTTCACTGGTATACTCTATGGCGCACTGTTTGGATAGGAGCACGACATGAAGAAGATTCAGGTGTTGGGGCCAGGATGTGCGAGTTGTGAGGGGCTTGCATCGGACGTGAAGACGATCGTGGCCGAGATCGACCTCGACTGTGAGATCGAAAAGGTGACCGACATCAATGAGATTGTTTCCTCTGGTGTGATGATCACGCCGGCGCTCGTAGTGGATGGCCAGGTCAAGGTCGCAGGAAGGCGACCTTCACTCGATGAGTTGAGGGAGATGCTGGCATGATCGAGAGATTCCCGTATTCCGCAGTCCTCATTCCTGCTCTGATCGTCGGCGTCCTCGGGTGTCGGCAGCAGTCTCAGTCCGTCACCTTTTCGGACGTCACCGATGAGGCGGGCATCGACTTCCTTTACACGTTCGGCGATTCAACGTACGAGAATATTCTCGAGAGCAGCGGGTCAGGTGTCACCGTGTTTGACTATGACGGCGACGGTCATCTGGATCTCTACATGCTGAATGGCACCTATCTGGAAGGCGTCAGCGATCCCGATGGCGCTGTGTTTGCCAACACGCCCAACGAGCTCTTCCGCAACAATGGCGATGGGACATTTTCCGAGGTTGGCGAGTTAGCCGGTGTGGACGATCGCCACTGGAGTATGGCCGCCGGTGCACTCGATTACGATGACGACGGGGACATCGACGTCTACCTCCTGAACTACGGCCCAAACGTCTTTTACCGGAACAATGGCGACGGCACCTTTAGCGACATTGCCGAGGAGCTGGGGCTCGTCGGACCGGAGACGCTCAACGGATTCACGAAATGGTCGGTAGGCGTGGCGTTCTGGGACTACAACCTCGATGACCGTGTCGATTTCATGGTCGGCAATTTCCTGGCATTCGACCCGGCATACGTGTCACCTACCGCTCCGGAAATGATGCCGCACCCGTCGGAGTACGCTGGGCAGGCATCCATGCTG
>JBDGYW010000114.1:0-14124 GCA_039588935.1 Gemmatimonadota bacterium
GATGGCAGGGAGCACCATGTCGCAGTCGATGACGAATTCGCTGCCTTCGATGGGGACGGGACGCCGCCGGCCGCTGTCGTCCGGTTCTCCCAGCTTCATTCGAGTCACCTCGATACCGCATGCAACACCATCTTTGCCGATGATTCGGTTAGGCGCTACCAGTTCATGCAGCTCAATGCCCTCCAACAGTGCCTCCTCGATCTCCTCATCGTAGGCGGGCATTTCCTCACGGGTGCGACGGTACAGTATTTGGACTTTCTCCGCACCGAGCCGGCTGGCGGAACGCGCGGCGTCTATCGCCGCATTGCCACCGCCGATCACCACAACCTGCTTGCCACATTCGGGATCTTTTCCAAGTCCTCGCTCGCGCAGAAACTCGAGTGAGTCGGCCACCCCCTCCAGTTCGTCGCCGTCGATATGCATCGAGCGCCCTACCTGCGCGCCGGTGGCCATGTAAACCGCCCGGTAGCCTTCCGCTTTGAGATCCTCCACGCTTCCCACGCGCGTATCGGTGCGAAGTTCCACTCCATGCCGAAGAATGAAATCGATGTCCTGCTGCAGAGCTTCCTTGGGTAGGCGATATTCGGGAATGCCCAGCGCCAGCATTCCGCCGGCCACAGGTTGCGACTCAAATACCACACTGTGTCGCCCCATGAGGGCAAGGAAATAAGCGCAGCTGAGTCCCGAAGGTCCCGAGCCCACGATCGCGACCTCCGCATCGCCCGAAGTCGGCAGCGCCAGGGTGTGTGACATTCCTTCGGCGTTGTCGGCCGCATAACGCTTGAGTGCCCTAATCGCCAGAGGCTCATCCAGCTCTGCACGGCGGCAGTGGGCCTGGCAAGGATGGTCGCACACGCGCCCGCAGACGGAAATGAAGGGATTTCGGCGGCGAATCACGTCAACCGCGGCGTCCAGGTGGCCCTCGGCAATCAGACCCATGTATTGCGGTACGTTCACGTGCGACGGACAGGCGTGAGAACAGGGCGCGTCGATGAGGCCTTCGCAGACCGAAGCGCGGCAATGTCTGCGTTGGATGTGTTCTTCGTACTCTTCGCGGAAATAGCGCAGCGTGGTCAACACCGGGTTGGGCGCAGTCTGCCCCAACCCGCACAGCGACGTTGACTTGATGTGTTCAGCTATGCGCTCCAACTCGTCCAGGTCCTCCATCTCTCCTTCGCCGGAGCAGATGCGGTCTAGGATGTCCAGCATGTGGCGGGTGCCCACGCGGCAGGGCACACATTTGCCGCACGATTCGTCCTGCGTGAAATCAAGGAAATAACGAGCTATGTTGACCATGCAGTTGCTGTCGTCCATCACGATCAACCCACCCGAGCCCATGATGGCACCGGCTTCCTGAACCGAGTCGTAATCGATCGGCAGGTCGAGATACTTCATCGGCAGACACCCGCCGGATGGGCCGCCCATCTGCGCCGCCTTGAAACTGCGGTTCCTGGGTATGCCGCCGCCGATCTCGTATATGATCGTTCTGAGCGAGGTTCCCATGGGGACCTCAACCAGCCCTGTGTTGTTTACCCGTCCGGCGAGCGCGAAGATCTTGGTTCCCGCGCTTCCTTCAGTTCCTATAGCGCCATACCACTCCCTGCCGTTTTCGATTATCAACGGCACGTTGGCGAACGTCTCTACGTTGTTGATGGAGGTCGGTTTCCCTTGATACCCCTTTTCCACAGGGAATGGAGGGCGGGGCTGAGGCATCCCTCGATGGCCTTCGAGCGACGCGATCAATGCGCTTTCCTCGCCGCAGACAAACGCTCCCGCTCCCATGCGCAGCTCAATATCGAAATCGAATCCGCTGCCGAGGATATTCTGACCCAAAAGACCGTACTCGCGCGCTTGCTTCAGCGCCTCCGCCACGTGCTCTACGGCAATGGGATACTCGGCGCGCACGTAAACGAAGCCCTTGGACGCGCCGATGGCATAAGCTGCGAGCTGCATGCCTTCTATCACCTGGTGGGGTACGCCCTCCAGCAGCGCGCGATCCATGAATGCGCCGGGGTCGCCTTCGTCGGCGTTGCAGATCAAGAACTTCTCGGTTCCAGGCGCCTTCCGCGCCAGATCCCACTTCACACCGGTGGGAAACCCGGCTCCGCCACGTCCGCGCAACCCAGCCTGTCTAACCTCATCGACAACCTGCTCCGGTTGCATCGCGCCTAGTGCCTTGGCGATTGCAGCATAGCTGCCGCGCGCTATGGCGTCCCTTATGCGCGTGGGGTCAACTCTGCCGCAGTTGGCCAGCACGGTGCGTCGCTGTCCGGCATAGAAGGCTGTCTGCTCGAGTGGATGACAACGGCCGGAGCAAGCACACACTGGCCGTGGCATCCTACATCCACGATCTCCACGACTTCACTCAGCTCGGTAGCGGCCACCTTTTCACGAAACGTCTGTCCTAGCTCGATGGCACCCATGGAGCGACAGCCCGTCATGCAGATCAGCACGCGCGACCGATGGGTCTTTGCCTCGTCTTGCGCCTCATTCCTGAAACGCTCGAGTGCTTCTGCGTCTTTGAACATTGTCTGCGACATTGTCATCTCACTCGTACTGATCAAGGATATTCTTCACTCGATCGGGCGATACCTGACCATAGTAGTTGCCGTCAATCATCATCACGGGAGCCAGAAAGCAGGTGCCTAGGCAGGCCACTGTCTCCAAGCTGAACAGCCTGTCTCTGGTGGTTCCACTGTCCTGGATTCCCAGCGCTCTTTCTATTGTGCCCAGCAACCTATGCCCGCCGCGTACGTGGCAGGCGGTGCCACGGCAGCAGCGAACCAGATGCTTGCCACGCGGCTCCAGGCTGAACTGCGAGTAGAATGTGGCCACTCCGAAGACACGACTGGCCGGCAGCGCGGTTTCCTCGCACACGGCAAGAACCACGTCTGGCGGCAGATACCCGTAGGCACCTTGTAGACGCTGCAGCAAGGGGATGATGTCGCCGGATTCGAGCGGCGACATCTCTTCGACAATTTGTAACGCGGGTGCCAAATCGACTGATCCTGCTGCCTGGGCTACGCTCATGGCATGCTCCGGTTTCTAACGCAAATGCCTTCCCACTGTGTTGTTGGAATCTCTGACGCGTGGCTGATTGGGTGGTCGGAGGGCCCAAACAAACAGAAACTTCGAGTACGCGGCCTGAAGGAACGGCCTCGACGCTGAACCATCTAATTAAAACGTTCACTGATGACATTGCAATTGACACTGGTGACGTTTGCTTCGACGACCTCAATGGGAAAGGGCATCGGCTCTGGCCGATGCCCCTTCCATACTGATGCGAGAAGACGCTAGTCCGCTAGAAAAGCCCCGAGACCTTGCCAGTGTGTTGATCTATGTCGATGCGGCGGAACGCCGGATTCGACCCCGTGCCGGGCATCAAGCTGATGGTACCCGCGCAGGGGCACAAGAACTTGGCGCCCGAGTAGATGAGCACGTCACGGATTGGAAGCCGCCAACCCTTCGGCACACCCTTCATGTCGGGCTCGTGTGAGAGACTGAGGTGTGTCTTGACCATCATCGTGGCGTAGTCGGCGTATTTGGGGTCGGCCTCCAGCATCTTGGCCTTGCTGTCAGCTTCCGGCGCCCAATCGACACCATCTGCTCCGTAGATTTCGCGGGCGATAACGTCAACTCGTTCGCGCAGCGGCAACTCAAGCGGATACAGATACTTGAAATCGACCTCTTCGTTGCTGGCGTCGATTACGGCATCGGCCAGCTCGAGCGCTCCTTCTCCACCTGACTCCCAGTGCTTCGACTCAGCGCACCGTGCACCGGCCGCTTCTGCCGCTCTGCGAATAGCAGCACACTCTGCCTCAGTATCCGTAGCGAATCGGTTGATGCAAACGACCGGGTTGATGCCAGAGTTGCGCACAACCGCAATCATATGCGCCAGGTTCTCGCAGCCCTTCTCAACCAGGCCCACGTCTTCCTTGCCGTATTCCTCGGGTAGCGCCTTTCCGGCCACAACCTTGGGGCCGCCGCCATGCATTTTCAGGGCGCGAATGGTGGTTGTCAGCACCGATACGTGAGGCTGCAACTTGCTAAGTCGGCATTTGACGTTCCAGAATTTCTCGAAGCCGATATCGGCGCCGAACCCTGATTCGGTGACGTGATAGTCGAACAATTTCAAGCCAACCCTGTCGGCGATGATTGACGACTGGCCGACCGCGATATTTGCGAATGGTCCGGCGTGCACCATGCAGGGGTTGTATTCGGCAGTGCACATCAGCGTCGGGTTGATGGTGTTGCGCATAAACGCCGTCATGGCGTTGCCTACTTCCAGGTCGCGACAAGTGACCGGGTCGCCGGTCTTGTCGAATGCCAACGTGATGTTGTTGATGCGCTCCTTCAAGTCGCCCAGGTCAGACGCCACAGCCAGGATGGCCATTAGTTCGGAGCCCACCGCAATGCCGAACTTGGACTGCATCGTGTAGCCGTCGTACCGGCCACCCATGCCTATCACGATGTGCCGCAGCGCCTGGGCGCAGAAGTCGATTACCCAACCGAACTCGACCCTCGTGGGGTTGATGTACAGGCGACGCATACCGGTTAGGCGGTGAAGCTGCTCGTCGGTGTAGTTGCGTTCGTGCTGCATACGAGCGGTTAGAGCCACCATCCCCAGGTTGTGGGCGTTCATGATATCGTTGATATCGCCCGTGAGCCCGAGCGAGAACTCCGTCATGGGGATCAACAGTGCGTTGCCGCCGCCGGCAGCCGTGCCTTTCACGTTCATCGTCGGGCCGCCGGAAGGCTGTCTCAGCGCTCCACCGACGTTCACTCCCCGTTTACCCAGACCTTCCATCAACCCGCATGATGTCGTGCTCTTCCCCTCTCCCAGCGGAGTGGGAGTGATTGCGGTCACCTCGATGTACTTGCCATCCGGTTCGTGGTGGAGCCGATCCATGATCTTGAGGAAATCGAGTTTCGCCAGGCGCCCCATGGGCAACATTTCGTCCTTCTCTAGTCCCAATCTGTCCTGCCACTCGGCCACGGACGGCATGTTCACTTCGGCAGCCTCGGAAATCTGCCAATCAGCCATGTTCACTGCGTCGTACGGCATGCACTATCCTCCCTTCTAACACATCCGGCTGCCGGGCATTCGCCGGCGGGAGAGTATTCTCCCATTCCGCCGTGTCCGCAGCCGTACTTCCGTTTCCTGGTTGGAGCGCCACCAGATTTGCGAATACGTTCGTGTCTGGTCTGTGGCGACACCGTCGGTGTTGGAACCACGTTCCCCAATCCCCCGGGGAACAAAAAAAAATGACATGATGGTGAGAAGATGGCTAGACGTGTAGTTTTGCTGGCACGGATTGTCAATACCTTTCACCCTCCCGGAGGTTGTTGATGCCAAGAGTACGGTGGGGCCTGAAACGCCACGGCCTGTTCTTCGCAGCGATGCTTTTCTTCGTCGGCTTTTCGGTTCAAGTCGATGCTCAGACCATTGAACCGGAACTCTACGCTCCACTCAAATACCGCCACATTGGTCCTCCAGGCAATCGGCTGGCGGCGGTGGCGGGTATCCCAGGTAACCCGAACGTCATCTACGCCGGCGCGGCCTCCGGAGGCCTGTGGAAGACGACGGACGGCGGGACGCATTGGGAATCGATTTTTGACGGCCAAGAGGTCTCTTCGGTAAGTGCACTGGCCGTTGCCGCCTCGGATCCGAACGTGGTTTGGGCGGGCACAGGCGAGACGTTCATTCGCAGCAACATCTCCATCGGCAACGGCATCTACAAGTCGACTGATGCGGGAAAGACTTGGCGGCACATGGGACTGGAGGCAACAGGTCGAATAGGACGCGTCCTCATCGATCCCAGAGACCCGGACGTAGTCTTCGCCGCGGCGATGGGTCATTCCTATGGACCGCAGCAGGAGCGGGGTGTGTTCCGTACCACCGACGGGGGAGTGAATTGGGAGCGTGTGCTCTTCGTGGATGAGGAGACCGGTGCGTCGGACATCGCGATGGACCCCAACAACCCGCGCATTCTCTTTGCCGGTATGTGGCGGCTGGAGATTCGGACGTGGGGCCGAAACAGCGGAAGTACCACTGCGGGCATCTTCAAGTCCACCGATGGTGGTACTACCTGGAAGCGTCTTGAAGGGAACGGGCTGCCCACGACCACCACTGGCAAAGTCGGACTCGCAATCGCGCCCAGCAACTCGAACAGGGTATACGCGCTAATCGAAACCTCGGATGGAGAGCCGCGAGAGGGCAGGGAGACGGAGAGCGGTGTCCTATGGCGCTCGGACGACGGCGGCGATCACTGGAGACTCGTCAGCCACGATCACGAGTTGACACAGCGCCCGCATTACTACACGAGGCTTGCAGTTGCACCCGACAACTACAACGAGATCTACACTCTGGCTCCCAGAGCCTCTATTTCAATTGACGGCGGCGTGACCGCAACGCGGTTTGGAATCGCCGGCGGGGACCATCACGACATGTGGATCGATCCCGCCAACGCGAGTCGGATGATCGTGGGCAACGATCAGTATGTGGCGATTTCCGTGAACCGCGGTCAGACGTGGCGCGGAATCCGGCTACCGATTGCTCAGATGTACCACGTCGCAGTCGACAACGAGATTCCCTACAACGTGTACGGCAATCGTCAGGACGGTCCTTCAACGCACGGTCCCAGCAACAGCCTGTACGCGTCGTTCGGAGGCGGGGGAATCGGATCGAGCGAGTGGAAGCACGTTGGTGCGTGCGAGTGCGGATTCGCCTACCCCGATCCGGAGGACAGCAACATCGTGTGGTCGGGTTGTTTCGCCGCGGGTTTCACCAGATTCGAACGCAACACGGGGCATGCGCGGTCGGTGGATATCTGGCCCGAGAGCTACATGGGTTGGCCCGCGGGCGAGGTGAAGTACCGCATTCAGTGGACCTTCCCCATTCACATTTCGCCGCACGACCACAACAAGGTCTACACCGGCAGCCAACACGTGCACCAGACGACTGACGGCGGAGCCAGCTGGCAGGTGATAAGCCCAGACCTTTCCACCGGTAATCTGGATCTACTTCGTAACTCTGGCGGTTTGGTGAGAGACAATCTGGGTGTCGAGTACGCGGCGCTGGTCTTTGCAATCGCCGAATCACCGCTCGAGCAAGGGGTTATCTGGGCTGGCACCAACGACGGACTGGTACAGCTCACGCGAGATGGCGGCGCCAACTGGACCAACGTCACGGACAACATCCCCGACTTACCCGCGTTCGGCACAGTGAGCAACATCGAGCCGTCCCGCTACGAAGCGGGATCTGCCTACATCACTGTCGATCTGCACCAGGTCAACAACCGCGACCCGTACATCTACAAGACGACCGATTACGGTGAGAGCTGGCGCAAGATTACCGAGGGCATCCCCGTGAACGTGTTCAGCTATGTTCACGTCGTTCGGGAAGATCCCACCCGACAAGGGCTTCTTTATGCCGGAACTGAGAATGGGCTCTACGTCTCATTCAACGATGGCCAGAACTGGCAGCCTCTCCAGACGAACCTGCCGCACGCGCCCGTGCACTGGCTCGTTGTGCAGGAACACTTCAACGATCTGGTGGTTGGCACATATGGGCGCGGCTTCTGGATTCTCGACGATATCACTCCCATTCAGCAGCTCAGCCAGGAGATCGTCGACTCGGAGAATCACCTCTTCGAGCCGCGCCCGGCGTATCGCTTCCTGATGAAGGGCGCGCCGATGGAGGTTCACGACGACCCTTCTCAGGGCGACAACCCGCCATACGGCGCGTCGATTCACTACTACTTGAAGTCCAAGCCCGACAGCACGGTCAAGGTTACAATCCTGGACGAGCAGGGGATTGTGGTGGACACGGTAAAGGCAACGAACGCCGCGGGCATCAATCGTGTGTGGTGGGACCTGCGTCACATGCCGAACAAGCGGCCGAAACTCCGCACGGCTCCGTTGTACGCACCGTGGGTCAAGGTTGATTCGACTGGCTGGCGTGGCATCAGCACGTGGGGAGTCCGCGGCAGCGGCATACGACCGCTGGCGGCTCCCGGCACCTACACCGTACAACTCGAAGTGGGTGGTCAGACATTCACGGAATCGCTCGTAGTCAGAAAGGACCCGAGTTCCACGGGGACGTTGGAGGACATCAGGCGGCAGGTGGCGATGTCCCTTGAGATCCGCGATAACCTCTCGGAGGTCGTGGAAATGATCAACGAGGTCGAGTGGATACGGAAACAGATCTATGATCTGAAGGCTCGTCTGCAGGGGCAGGAGCAGCACACACCGGTAGTCGAGGCCGGGAACGAGCTCGATCAAAGACTGATTGAATTCGAGCAGAACCTGTTTCAAATGAGACTGACCGGTGGAGGTCAAGACGTGTTCAGAAATCCGGCAAAACTGTATGCGCGGTTTGGATTTCTGTACGCTGATGTGGAGACTTCATGGGGTGGGGTGGGCTCTGATTGGCCCCCTACTGCCCAGGCAATCGAAGTCCACGACCTTCTCAAGGGACGACTTCTGGACTATCAGACCAGATTCAGAGCATTGGTGGCCAACGACGTGTCCGCATTCAACGCCGTACTGCGCGACAACAACCTCGGCGGACTCGTTACGATCCAACCATAAGCAATTGGTGTGCAACAAACCCCGTGCCGTTTTGGCGGCACGGGGTCGCCCTGATTACTTCTCTGGTGCAACGAGCAGTCCGGATGCTCCCATCTTAAAGCGCGACGTCCCCCCCCGGATCCCGCTTCTTCATGTCTTCGATCTGCCGCTCCCCCTGTTCCATCCGTCTCTTTGTCTCTCCGGTCAAGACGGATGCGGTACCCCACTTCGGCTTGCTGTTGGCGTCGAGTTCCACTGCCAGCACCGTTCCCTCATCGACCGCTGGCAACTCCCAGGAGTCGAGGTTTGCCTTGTCGCCTGACTCGTCATCGACGAGTACCACCAACTCGCCCTCGATGCGGTCCACAACATATTTTCTCTCAGTAGACATAGGTTGCCATGACCCTCCCAGCATTGTTATACAGAGTTGCGACGTCGCCATCGTTGATCCGCACGGCGCGTCCTGAATCCATGAACAAGAGTGAGTCTGTGTTGCGGTCCGTCTTTACCGTGTAGGTCCCGTCACGCGCTCCAAGCACCAAGACCGCACCGTCCAAGTCCGTTCGGTACACTTGCTTCGCTACGGTCCGGTAATAGCGAAGCGCCCACTGGTGGGGGTGCCCGTAGGGGTTGTCGAGGCCGCACGACACGACAACCACCTCTGGTTTCGTGGCGTTGAGCCACTCTGGAGTCAAACCGTCTCTGCTCCCGTGATGTGGCGCCTTCAGTACGGTGACATCGGGTACGCCGTGCGAGAGAAAGTGCTGCAGCTCTTCGATTTCCGAGTCGCCCGTGAGCAATGCTTTGAACTCACCGTACTCCACCAACACACCAACAGAATTGCTGTTCTGATCGCCCGTTCCGAGTGGCGGCAGGAGCGTTAGATCCACAGTGCCCAGGCTGACGCTACGCTCCTGCGCCTCGAGGTACTTGATGTCCGATGCTTGCAGCGCCTGCATGAGACTTCTGTAGGTGGCATTCGTGTGCGGGATTCCGTTATCCGTGTAATAACGGATAGGCAGGGACTGAATAACCTGCTCCATACCCCCGATGTGGTCGGCGTGAGCGTGTGTGGCTATGGCGATGTCGATGCCAAGGATCCCGTGTCGCCGGAGTAGGTCCACGACCGTCCCGTCTGGCCCGGCGTCAACGAGTGCGACGGTTCCATCGGGAGAGCGCACCACGATTGCATCACCTTGGCCGACATCCAGGAATAGGATTTCGACGCGCCCCGGTGTCTGGGCGGCTGCTGCCGTCCAGTACAGAACGCTGGCGCAGAATAGTAGCGCTTTCGCCGGCACGGTTGCCATGTTAGCCCACGCGGCCTCGAGTTACACCGTGATGGATTTTTCGATCATGACAGGGAGAGTATGCAGATGATTGGTGCGAAGGGCAATAGAGTCCGTGCGCAATCACGCCCTATCGCAAAAGTCGGCAAAATCGTGGACTTTCATGCTTCCTATGTGCCTGAACAGCATGGTCCAGGCACGCAGCCCATCGTCAATGGAAGAGAGCCTGAAGAACTCATTGGGTGCATGGAAGTCCTCGTCGGCAATCGAGAAAGAGAACATCACCGTATCGACGCCAACCACTCTGCGGACCAGATCGGCCATCGGCAACGTCCCGCCAATGCGTATTCGGTGTGGTGCGGAGCCATACGTGTCTGTCAGCGCGCGTTCGACGGCACTCAACAGAGGATGGTCAACTGGAATCTCGTAGGCCGCAGATTGCCCGCGATCCGCGCTAAAGTGAATCGTGCAGCCAACGGGACAGCAGTCGACGAGAAAGTCCTTCACGCGCTTGGAGACTCGTTCCGGATCCTGACCCGGAACGAGACGCACGGTCACCTTGCCATGTGCCTCATGTGGAATGACGGTCTTGCCGCCTGATGCGGTGTAGCCTCCCCACATGCCGTTGACGTCGAGGCAGGGGCGCAACCAAAGCCGTTCGAGCGTTGAGTATCCAGGTTCCCCCAGCCGTTCCGCTCCGGTGCTTGAAATAAACAGTGTCTCATCGAATGGAATGTCTACGAGCGCCTCGCGCTCAGCGCCGCCGATATCTTTCGCTCCTTCGTAGAAACCCCGTATGGCAACCGACCCGTCAGGTGCGTGCATGCCGGCCACGAGTTCAGCTATCACGTGGAGGGCGTTTGGCACTACACCGCCGTACCGCCCCGAGTGCAAGTCTTTATCTGCCGTGCGTACCGTGAACTCGAACCCCGCGTTACCGCGCGAGCCGATGTTTACGGTGTTGAGATCCGGCAGCCAACGCGCGCCATCGGCCGAGAGTACCGCATCGACCTTTAGGAGGTAACTGTGTTTGCGGAGCAATGCTTCGAGGGTGGCGCTGCCGGTTTCCTCTTCTCCTTCCAGAAGTACTTTCACGTTGAACGGCAACGCACCTTCCACACTGAAGAATGCCGCGATGGTCTCCAGCGCGATCGACGACGGTGCCTTGTCATCGGAAACGCCGCGGCCGTAGATGCGCCCGTCTCGGATCTCCGGTTCGAACGGCGGCGATTGCCACAACTCCAACGGATCTGGTGGCTGTACGTCGTAGTGCCCGTAGACTAGAATCGTCGGTCGATCGTCTGATCCCAGCCACTCGCCGAATACTGCCGCATGGCCGCCTGCGTCGAGCGTTTGCACGCTCGACAGGCCCATATGCCTAAACCGGTCCAACAACACCTCTCGTGCCTTCGCCATTCCGTCTTCGTACGATGGATCGGTGCTCACGGAGGGAATGCGTATCAGGTCCAACAGCCTCGCCAGGATCGCCGGCTTTTCCGTTTCGAGGTAAGCCAGGACGGGATCGCTCACGACCGTCCGCCGTCCACAGAGAGTATGTGTCCGCTAATCCAGCCGGCAGCATCGCTTGCGAGGAACAGAACGGCTGCTGTTATGTCCTCGGGTGTACCCAGACGTCTGGTGTGTATTTCACTCACGAGACGTGCCTGGCCTTCGGGACCGTAGCTTTCCCATTGTTTGTGTGTCGACGGGTTCGACAGCACAAACCCGGGTGCCACCGAATTCACGGTGACACCTGTTGGTGCGAACTCCCAGGACAGCTGTTTGGTGAGACCGACTAGCGCGTGTTTTGCCGCGGTGTATGCTTGAATGCCGGTCTTGCTCGGCCGCAACCCGGCCCCCGAAGCGATGAAGATGATGCGTCCGCTCTCACGCGCAGTCATACGCGGACCCACCGCCTGTGCCAGCCAAAACGCGCTGTCGACGTTGGCCTGAAAAATCGAGTACCAGCCTGATTCGTCGACCTCCTGAATTGGTTGGCCCACCTGTCCACGCACTCCGCCTGCAGAGTTGACGAGGATCTCGACCGGTCCCGCTGATTGCTCGATCTCATCGACGGCCTGTGTGACTGCCGCTCGGTTCGATAGATCCAGGGCGTGGTACTCGGCATCGAGCTCCCGCGCGGTCTTCGACAATCCGATCTCGTCGATGTCGAGCAAGTGTACCCTGGCGCCGGAGTCGATCAGTCCTCGCGCGATAGCGCGCCCAATGCCCTGGGCTGCCCCGGTCACCATTGCCAATTGGTTGGAAAAGTCTATCTGCATATCGTCAACAGCTCGTTGAAGGTTTCGGGGGATTGTCCGCGGCGGCCTTCTTCGACGTCGTGCACCAGTTCCACAAGCCGATCGATAGCGGGCGTCTCGACACCGGCCTCGGCGGCGAGTTCGGCGATGATTCCGATTTGAGGGTCTACCTCTGTCCGTCGTCTGCGAACAGCCAGGTCTCGCCATACTCCCGAGTGGGTTTTCGCGGTACCTCGGTTGAACTCGGCAAGGTCTGAAACGCTCTTTATCGTTTCCTGGTCGCTGGATGAGAACAAGAACGAAGCTGGGTCGAAGCCGTCGAAGCCAACTGGTGTCACGCCTCGTTCTGCCGCGGCCGCCATCACTTCGCCACCGAGCTGCCGCCAGACCCGAAAGCGCTCAGGATCGGCGAAGTTCTCGGCCATCGAGTCCATGTTGAGTGCGGTCGCGAACAACATTGCGCCGTATGCCAGTTTGCCCCACAGGAAGCCCCAGATGTTGTCCGTCAAGATCGCGTTCGGTTCGAATACCCGAAGCAGCTCGAACATTTGCTCGGTACGTTGGCGCATGGTACCATCGATCTCGCCGACGACGACGGCACCACGATTGCCGAAGAGAATCCGCCCCGGGCTGAGCCAGTCGGCGCCGAAATTGACGAACGCTCCCATAGTGCGTTCTTTGCCGACCTGCCTCGAAATCTCGATCTCGTTCAACCCGTTCTGCACCGACAGGACGAAGCCGTCGTGTGTGAGGTGAGGTTCTAGCGCGGCGACAGCGGTGCGCGTATGGTGTGCCTTGACCGCAAGCACAACGCGCGCGAACCGTCCCTCCAACTCGTCGGGGGTGACCGCGGGGACGATTTCCTCGAATGTCTCGACAGGTCCCTCTATGCCGAGCCCCGACGTGCGACAGGCCTCCACATGCTCGGCAACGACATCGACGAGCAGAACGTCGATCCCCGCTCGCGCCCAGTATGCGCCGAGCGTGCCGCCCATGGCTCCTGCACCCCAGATCAGTACCGGTTCGCCCAAGGTCGCTCCAGCTCGTTACGGGTCTCTTCGACGCCGATTGCCCACAGTTTCTCCATGTCCGCATCGCTTTGTTGGTACGCACCCCCAAAGCTGCCGTCGTCGAGCAGCTCCCGCACACGTGCAGGTGCGCTCTGTCTGAGAGTGGCAATGTCGACGATCGGTTTTCTCCCGCTCGGTATTGAAACGTCGGCGAGGCGCGTCCACGGGAAATTCTCGTACCAGTTTGCGTGAGACGGGTCGGGAGCAATCTCCATGGCCTTGGCTTTCACCTGCGGGCCGAGCCACCAATCGTGGAATCTGATCGACATCTCGGGCCGTTCGGCGATCAGCTCCCTACACAAGTTCCCGACTGCAGCGTTGCCCCCATGACCGTTCACGATCAGAACCCTGCGAAACCCCGAAGCGTACATCGAGCCGATCACGTCTCTTACCACGGCCAGCAAGGTCTCGACCTTGAGCGAGATCGACCCGGGAAACGCCGAGAAGTAAGGGGCACAGCCAAAGGGCATCACCGGATACACTGGTATGCCCAACGGTTCGGCGGCTTCGATCGCGATCCGTTCGGCGAGTATCGCGTCTACACAGAGCGACAAAGCGCCGTGTTGCTCGGTCGAGCCGATCGGCAAAACGCAGCGATCGTCGGTTTTGAGATAGTCCTCTATCTGTTTCCAGTTCAGCTCGCCGATACGCATTCGCTAAATCTCCAATGCGAAGAACGGATTTTTACTATCCGCGAAATCCCTAGTTACGTGGTATCTGCGTGCGGGCCGTTCTCACGATCTCCTTTACCTCGTTCCGTAGCGTATCGCCGTGGTACGTGTACCCGTCCTTAATCGTCCACGCGACCATGCCACCACTCTCGTATCCGTCCGCCGTGGGCACGTTGGTGGGGATAGGGTACAGAACCTTCAAATTGGCGAGCGGATTGGCGTTGACCAAGATGAGATCGGCCTTATAGCCGACCTTGATTCT
>JBDGYW010000115.1:0-11942 GCA_039588935.1 Gemmatimonadota bacterium
CGAAGGGGTAAGCCAGAGAGTTGCCGTCCTCATCTAGTTCCGCCGCCTCGGTGTCCTCGGTCTCACGACATCCTTGAAGGGCTCGAAGAACTCATTCAGGCTCACATCCAAAGCAGCCAAGATCGCTGCCAGAGAATCCACCGTAACACCGCTCTCGCCGCTTTATGACCTTCCCACATAGGTACGGTGCACCCGTGACATCTCTGCGAGAGTATGGGGTGTAGCACATGGAGATACGCTGGTCAGTTCAATTACTATTAGGCGGCCCTGAATGTCAGGGGTGCTGAGGGGTCGCTCGCATCTAGCGAGCTTCCAAAGAGGAGATGTGTGATGCTGTTGAACGTTGGTTTTGCTGAGATCTTTCTCATGCTGATCGCACTGGCGATTATCGCGGGCGGGGGCCTTCTAGTTGCCAGGTTCTTGATCGGTGCTGGACGAAACCGAGAGTCAGTCCACCTCCAGCGCGACCGAGATATCGTGCGCCAGCTTGAAGACGTACAAAACCGCCTATTGGATCTCGAAGAACGCATGGATTCGTCTGAGCGACTCTTTGCGGAACGAAGGCAGCAAATACCAAGAAAATAGGCGGTTATGGCGCCCGCGCATGGCACCTAGCCGTTACGAGCCCCACCGCCACGGCGTCCTCGGCTTCACCACCACGTTGAAGGGCCTGAAGAACTCCTTTGGGCTCACGTCCAGCACAGCCAAGATCCGCCCCCAAAGAATCCACCGTAACGCCGCACTCACCGCGTTCCTGATTGGTGACCTTTGCAGCACCTCCCGCCTGTCCAGTGCCTTCAAGATGACCTGTCTGGTCTAGGTCGAGATATCGAGATCTTCGCTGCTCGAGCTGGAGCGGTTGCCAGCTAGGGATGGAGAACAATGGGTGTGCAGGTATCTGTGTCAGTTAAGTCCTGCAAAGTCTTGCATCAAGGGTGGCAAAGTACTGCAACGGACGACACGAACTCGCGGTTTGACAACAAATTGCGAAGAACTGATGTAATACTTGCCCCGACTCTGAATCAGAAGAGTCCAGGTGAACGCACCCTCCGCCCGCCCACCCCACGCGCGTCTGCTTCGCAACGAGCCCTGGCGGGGCAATAATCAAGCGAGTCAACGGTTAGGTTGGCTCGCTTTGCCGACTCTCGCCTCCCGAATCAACGCCACGCAAGGGTAATCGACTCCCTCTGGAACAGACGTACCGCGATTCGCAACGTAACGATATCGACACCCGCAATCCCCAACGCCAACAAGACGGTCAACAGAGGCGTGAACCATACTAGCCCCGTAATCTGTACCCCTATCAGGATCAGAACCGGGAATACGATGAATAGGACCATGTTCTGAGCGCTTCTCGCGTCTTTTGCGCGGGAAGAGCCGATGACACCCAAAAGGAAGCTCAGCAACGCCACTGTGGGGGTGAGGAGGAAAAGACTTGCGAACCAGCCGCCGGTGACCACAAAGTCGATGAGATATCCCCACCCTAATACCGCCGCGATCAAGAGAAACGCTCCTGCCGATATCCAGGTCATAACCAGAGCCGGAATCGTTCCGGACAGGGCCTTACCTAGCAACAGTTCCCATGTCCGTACCGGCGTTGCCAGGAGGGCTTCGAGACTTCCGGAAAGCTTCTCATCGACGATACTGAAAGTGGCCACGCTCACGGCGATCATGGTGGGGATGAGGAGCAGGAAGAAGTTGAATTGGTTGAGTAGTAACACGAGGAGCTGCTCATTGTCCGTAACACCAGCTACGTCGGGCATCGCCTGGATTAGTTTCGCCATCGCTGTTTGAAACATCGGCGCGTTCAGCATGTCATTCCCGCCGAATCTGAATGCCAACCAGACGTAGAGTATGCCCTGCCCAACAATTGCTAACGGAAGGAGCGTGATGAGCAAGGTGCTGTTGAGGTTGGTGAAGAGGAGTCGCCATTCCTTCACCAGGATATTCTGGATACGCTTACGAGTCATCGTCCGTATCCTCATGAAGCAGGTGCAGATACACCTCCTCGAGGGGGTACTGCTTCTCCGAAACCGCGAGCAGGTTGCCTCCCTCCTCCACTATTCTCCTCACCAGTTCAGGACGAAACCGCTCCGGGTCGTCAAGCTGCAGAATCAGCCGCTTGCCTTCCTCCCGGACATCCTGGACGAAATCCAGCTTGCTGACCAAATGGGCTATTGCGGGATTCTGTTCCTGTAGCTCAACGATTATCAGGCGTTGAAATAGACGCCTGCGTAACTGCCCGGGTGTGCCTAGTGCCAGAAGTCTGGTGTTGATCACAGCGATACGATTGCACAGCAGCTCGGCTTCATTGAGGTTGTGCGTTGAAAGAAAGATCGTGCGCCCTTCACTACCAAGTTCGCGTATGATTTCGCGCACCTCTCCGGCCGCCTCAGGGTCCAAACCGGCAGTCGGTTCATCGAGAAACAGCACCTTTGGTTCGTGCACGAGAGCGCGGGCCAGCGCCAGCCTCTGTTTCAAACCTTTAGAAAAAGTGCCGGCTTTACTTTCACGACGCTCCCACAGCCCTAATCGTCTTAAGTATTTCTCTACCAGCAGCTTGGCATTGATGGATGGATAAAAGCCGGCGAAAAACTCCAAGTTTCGCCAAGCGCTAAGTCGATTGTAGAGGCCAGGCATCTCGGTGAGCATGCCAATGACCTCGTGCAACTGCTCGACATTTCGGTCGGTCCGGTAACCGGCTACCACGGCATGTCCCTCGGTGGGAGCGATGATGCCAGCCAACATGCGGATGGTTGTCGTCTTGCCCGCCCCGTTTGGGCCCAGCAGTCCCACAACTTCGCCGGTTTCGACATTCAGATTCAGATCATCAACCGCGGTCAACTCCTTGAAGCGGCGAGAAAGGCCGAACGTCTCGATCATAGGCATACGTCTAAAGGTTGTCCCTGGAGTATTTGGTTTCGGTTCCCGACGATTAAGGCAACATGAATGTGCCCCGTGCACTAGTTACGCCAGCTCGGTGTCTTCGGTTTCACCGCTTCCTAGCATGGCTTGAAGAACTCGTTGAGGCTCACATCCAGCGGTACCAAGATCGTGGCGTGATTACTCGGCAAGTCATAGCGGTTGACAACATCTCCGTTAAATGTCCCAATTCCGCATGTCGCTGCCCCAATAATGCTCTGGCGGAGGTATGAACGTGGTTGCATAGTATCCTGGTTCAACATGCTCAGTTCCTGTGATTTCGCAGTGTCTCAGGACGATATGGTGCGACACATCATGATGCGAAGCGCTTGATTCCTCGCGCGTGCGTTTGAAACGGAACTCTACAAATGGCAAGGCCCCTCGGTCTCTACGGCATTCCTTCCAACCGTCGTTTCTCTCCAGGTGGCCTCAAGATCCTCCTGTTGCTTCCCGGCCTCCTGACGATGGCCTCGTGTGGAAGCAATGGTGAGACGGAATCCGGAGATGGGCGTCTGGCCACATTGGAGCTGGACGCTACCCACCATGAGCCGTTCAGCTACCTAAGTGGCGTCAGAGAACTCAGTGACGGGACCATCCTTGCGGCGGATCCAGTGAGCCAGGTCTTGCTGCGCCTCGATCTGAAAGCCGGTACTGCCGACACGGGCGGCTGGCAGGGACCGGGTCCGCAGGAGTACGAGGGGCCGGACCATGTCTTCCCTCTCCCGGGTGATTCGACGCTGCTGGTAGATCTCGGGAACGGTCGCCTCACGTTGATCGATCCGGAGGGCACCTTCGTGGCATCGACCCCCATGACCACAGCAACCGAAGAAAGATGGGGACGAACCATCCACCCCAGTTTTGTGGACGCAGCGGGGAACCTTTATGACAACGGTTTCTATTCCCCCGAAGCCCCTCAGGACACGTTTTCATATCGCAGAATTGACAGGGCAACCTGGGAGGAGATAGAGGTCGCCACAGGCTGGCACACGGCCTTCGCCAGGCCCGAACCAGGGGCGAATAGATGACCTAGTACCCGCCGGAACCGTGAGTGCGTTGACTCCGCAGGTAAGATCATGAAGAGATTTTCCCTCTGGCTCTCGGTCACCTGCCTGTTTGTTATTGGCTGCCTTCCTCCCATCCTGGATGAGCGGATGGTCGAGGTCGATGGCCATCATATGCGGGTGCAGACATCTGGGTTGATGACCCGCGAGACCGGGACTCCTGTTGTCGTGTTTGAAGCCGGGTTCATGAGGGATGGGATCAGCGCTTGGGGATCAATCGTAAGGGGCGTTGCGGAGTTCGCACCGTTTGTCGCCTACGACCGGGCTGGCATTGGACGTTCAGAACCAGACGGAGAACGGCCCACGCCGCAGCACATAGCCGAAAACCTCCATGCCCTTCTAGGTGTTTTGGGTGTGGAGCTCCCTTACGTATTGGTCGGGCACTCGCTCGGTGGTCCGTTGATCCGAATGTATACGGCCCTATATCCGGATGAAGTAGCCGGGCTCTTGGACATAGATCCCGCGCCAACGTACTCTGCCCAGATCAGCTTTGTCCGCGATGCCGCAGGTGATGTGATCGAGTTGGCCCATCACCAAAACGGGCGGAACATACGGTGGAACAGAGTGCCTTAGGCGGGTCGTGTACACTGCGAACCGCCCGGCGCTACGGCCTAACCCGCGCGTGAAGCTGCCATGCGCGGAGCCAACGGTTCATTTGTGTGCGTGCAAGGATGGATGATGGCCGAACGTTTCTTGCAGCTGGTGAGACAGCGCCTGCAGCGTATGCGCAGAGTCGTTGCCTAGACACACGATTGCCGGGCCTCCATATTCGCAGCACAATCGGTTTCTACCCATCACTCTGCGAGATCCTGTCATGAGAAAGCAAGCTACGTTCTTCACGGCCTTGTTCGTCCTGCTCTTCGCCGGCCCGGTGTCGGCGCAGCAGACCTCCCTCAACGAAGCCGGTCTGTCCGGCCTCTCGCTCCGAGAAATCGGCCCGGCGCTGAACAGCGGCCGGATTGCCGATATCGATATCCACCCGCACGACCCGAGCGTCATGTACGCGGCTGTGGGGTCCGGCGGGGTCTGGAAGACGGTAAACGCCGGGACCACGTGGGAGCCGATCTTCGACGGGCAGCCGTCGTACAGCATCGGCTCGGTGACCATCGACCCGAGCGCTCCGGACATCGTCTGGGTGGGCACAGGCGAGGACGTGGGTGGGAGACACGTGGGTTTCGGTGACGGGATCTACAAGAGCACCGACGGGGGCCGGACGTGGCAGAATATGGGTCTCGAGGAGTCGGAGCACTTGTCCACCATCATCGTGCATCCGGAGAACTCGGACGTGGTCTGGGTGGCGGCCCAGGGCCCGCTCTGGACTCCCGGCGATCAGCGGGGGCTGTACAAGACCATGGACGGCGGCGAGACGTGGCGGAAGGTGCTGGGTAACGACCAGTGGACGGGTGCCACCGACATCGTCATCGACCCCCGCAACCCGGATCGGCTCTACGCCGCCACTTGGGACCGGCACCGTACGGTAGCGGCCTACATGGGCGGCGGCCCCGGTTCCGGCATCTGGAAGAGCGAGGACGGCGGCGAGACATGGACGCAGCTCGAGACTGGGCTGCCCGACGGTCCGCTCGGCAAGATCGCGCTGGCCATCTCGCCGCAGAAGCCGGACATCGTCTACGCGACCGTCGAGACGATCCGCACCGATGGCGGCGTCTGGATGTCGGAGGACCGGGGCGGGTCGTGGCGGAAGATGTCCGACGCGGTCTCGGGCGGAACTGGACCCCACTACTACCAGGAGCTGTACGCCTCGCCGCACAAGTTCGGGCGGCTTTTCATCGTGAGTGCCACCACCCTGGTCAGCGACGACCACTTCGCCACCTACGAAGGGCTCAACAACGAAAACAAGCACGGCGACGATCACGCCATCGCGTTCCGGAAGGACGACCCGGACTACATCATCTTCGGGTCCGACGGGGGCCTGTACGAGACGTACGACGACATGGAGACGTGGCGGTACATGGCCAATCTCCCGGTGATGCAGTACTACAAGATTGCTTTGGATGACTCGGGTCCGTTTTACAACGTTTACGGCGGGACCCAGGACAACGGATCCAACGCCGGGCCCATCCGCACGCCGTTCGACCACGGGATCCGGAACATGGACTGGTTTACGACGCTGGGCGCCGACGGCCAGGACCAGGCAGTGGAGCCGGGCAACCCGAACATCCACTACGGCGAGTTTCAGCAGGGCGTTATGTGGCGGACCGACCGGATCACGGGTGAGGCGGTGTACATCCAGCCCCAGGCCAGGGAGGGCGAGCCCTTCGAGCGGTTCAACTGGGACACGCCCATCGAGGTGAGCTTCCACCAGCCAACCCGGATCTTCACCGCGTCGTACCGGGTCTGGCGGAGCAACGACCGGGGCGACAGCTGGACGCCGATCTCCGGAGATCTCACCCGGAGCCAGGAGCGAGTCGAGCTGCCCATCCTGGGGCGCGTCCAGAGCTGGGACGCCGCATGGGACGTGGGCGCCATGTCCAGCTACAACACCGTCACCTCCATCGGCGAGAGCCCCCTGGACGAGAATCTGATCTACGCCGGCACCGATGACGGCCTGTTGTCGGTGACGGAGGACGGTGGAGAAAACTGGCGCCGGATCGAAGCAGGCGAGATGGCGAACGTGCCGGATTTGGCCTTCGTGAACGACGTGAAGGCCAGCCACCACGATCCGAACACCGTGTTCGTGGCGCTGGACAACCACAAGTCCGGCGACTTCTCGCCGTACCTGATGAAGAGCACAGACCGGGGTCAAACGTGGACGTCGATCGCCGGAAACATCCCGGACCGTCACCTGGTCTGGCGGGTGGTCCAGGACCACGTGGATCCGGACCTCCTCTTCGCCGCCACCGAGTTCGGCGTCTTCTTCACCGTGAACGGTGGTGACTCGTGGACCGAGCTGCCAGGGGCGCCCACGATCTCGTTCCGCGATATCGTGATCCATCGCGATCGGGAGGACGTGGTGGCCGCCTCGTTCGGGCGCGGGATCTTCGTCCTCGACGACTACACTCCCCTCCGGGAGGGGGCCGACGGCCTCGCCGGCGAGGCCATGTTATTCGACACCCGGCCGGCTCTCTGGTACCAGCCGAAGGATGTCCAGTACGATCAGGGAGCGGACCAGTGGACTGCCGACAACCCACCCTTCGGTGCGGTGTTCACCTACTGGCTCCGGGATTCCTACGAGTCGTTGGAGGACGAGCGCAAGGCCCGGGAGCGGGATATCCCTGAAGGCCAGGACATTCCGTTCCCCGGTTGGGACGCGCTGGAGGCCGAGATGCGAGAGCAGGGTCCCACGATCCAGGTTGTGATCAGGGACCGGAACGGTACGGTCGTGAACCGCGTGGACGGCTCGACCTCCGCGGGGGTGCACCGGGTCGCCTGGGACTTCGAGTGTTCGTCCAATGCCATGATCGGGCTGGAGGGCGGTGGCGGTTTCGGTGGCGGCTTCTGGGCGCTGCCCGACACCTACATGGCCACGCTGATCAAGATCGAGGAGGGTGAAGTCACGGAGCTGGCCGGGCCGGTGGAGTTCCAGGTGGTGCCGGCCTTCGAGGGCGCGCTGGAACGGGTCCCGGCCGATGTTGTGGCCGCGTTCCGGGAGGAGGTCGAGTCGTTCGCCAATGATTTGACCGAGACATCGAACCTGCTCCAGGAGCAGATCCAGATGGTCGAGGCGATGCAGACGGCGCTGAGCCGCGCCGACTCGGTGGCTCCCGACCTAAACAACCAGCTCTACCAGACCCGCCTCGAGCTGCTGGAGATCCGGGAGCAGATGCGGGGCAGTGAGGCGAGGGGCGAGATCGGTGAGCGGAACCCCCCGACGCCGGGGAGCAGGCTGTCGGTGGGATACAATGGGCTGAGCGGTACTTACGGTCCCACGGCGATGCACCGGCAGTCGGTCCAGGCCGGGCAGTCCGAGCTGGCCCCAATCAAGGCCGAGATCGAGCGCTACGCCGAGGAGGTTGTGCCCTCCCTCGAGCGAGCCGTAGAGGGCACCGGCGCGCCGCCCATCGAGAGGAGGCGCCGCTGAGTCGGCGCATAACCAGATTCGTTGCGATGATGTTCGCTGGCGGCATTGTCAACTTAATGCGGGTTGAGTCGAATCGGGGCAGTCGTCGTCCGAGGTTGGGGTGTGAGCATCAGGCGCTCGTGACTTCAAGCCACATGTGGAAGGACCGACTGCGCAACAGCCGGTAGTGCGTCGCTCGCAGTAGATGCCTCCCCAGCCTGAAGAGGTTCTGGACGAACCCGTGAACCGACAGGAAGCGCTGCGCTTGTCCAGCCGAGCCCTTTCAAGAGCCTACGGAAGAACCGTTTGGCAGCACGGGGGTTGCGATATCGCTGAACCAGGAAAACAATCACGTCCCCGTCTTGGTCCACCGCGAAGTCTGGGGGGCATCGGCTCAAGTTGACAATGCCAACGCCGATTTCAGTCTTCCCTCAACGCCTGGCCGGGATCCACGCTTGCCGCTCTGGCAGCCGGGAACCAAGTCGCCAGCAGCGCCACGAGAATCAGCGCCGCAGCCATGACGACATAGGTGACGGGATCCCGCGCGTTCACACCATAGAGCAGGGATGCCATGAGGGAACTCAACAAACCCGCCGCCACCAGCCCGAACACGATCCCTGACACAGCCAACGCTAGACCCTGGAACACCACCATTCGTTTCACGGCAGAAGCCGTGGCACCAAGAGCGATCCGAACTCCGAACTCACGAGTTCGCAGGGAAACAAGGTACGAAACCACCCCGTAGATCCCCACCAGGCCCAGGAGAAGGGCAATGCCTGCCGACGAGCCGAGCATGGCCATGGTGAAAGATGATTGAGCCGTTGCAGCGTCGAATATCTCGTCCATGGTTCGAGGGTTTGCAAGTGGGATGCCGGAGTTGAGCTGCCGCAGCTCTCTACGGAGCACCGGAAGAAGCTCGTAGGGAGCGCCCGCGGTCCTCACGACTACATCGAGACTCCTCATCGCAAAGGGCTCCGTGCGGGACCCCACTGTGAGCGGGAGATAGATGGTTGGCTGCGGATCTGCTTCCAACCTCGTTTGGTGCACATCTCCCACCACTCCGACCACTTCCCACCAATCGCGGCTGAGCATTCCGCCGCCGTTCAAACGCGTTCCAACGGGGCTCGTGTTGGGCCACCAGCGGCGGGCAAAGGACTCGCTCACCATCACCGCGCGATACTCGTCGGCCGCGTCACCCGGACGGAGCGCACGCCCTTCCACCAACGGGATTCCCATGGTCTCCAGGTACCCTGGCGCCACGGGGGAAAACACTGCGACGATATAGTCGTCTCCAGGCTCTTGCGGACGGCCTTCCAGATTCACGGTACTGAATCCCAACGAGCCAGAAAGGGGTACGCGGCGGCCAAGGCTCACCGCGTCGACACCCGGTTGTGCCGCGAGCCTTTCCTGCAACTGTCGGAAGAACTCGGCGGTTTCTCGCCAGCCCTCGACCTGGCCGGAGGGCACCGTGATGCGGGCGGTGAGGATACCCTCGGTCCGGAAACCGGCGTCCACCTGTTGGAGCATCAGGAAAGAACGGAACATCAGTCCCGCTCCAACCAACAGAACCAAAGCCATCGCTTCCTGCAGCACCACCAGGCCGTGCCTCACCCGTTGGGTTTTCTTGCCGCCTGTCCCCCCGCGGGTGCCGCCTTCCGTGATGGGGTTGCCGAGGCTGGCGGTTCTGTATCGGACGATCGGGAAGAGGGCGAGAAGAAAGCAGGACCCCAGGGCCAGAACGGTTGTGAAGACCAGGACCCGGGCATCCATGCCGATTTCGGTCGCGCGAGGCAGTTCGGCGGGGATGAAATAGAGAGAGATGCGAAGCGCCCAGGCTCCGATAATCAAGCCCAGAAAACCGCCGATTCCAGCCAGAAGCAAGCTCTCACTCAGGAAGAGCCGGACGACCTCTCCTCTGCTTGCTCCCATTGCCAGCCGCACTGCCAGTTCCCGCCTCCGGCTTTCAGCCCGGACGAGGAGGAGGTTGGCGACGTTGAAACAGGCGATCAGGAGGACGAGCCCGACGGTCCCCAGGAGAATCCACATGGTGGTGTCGATATCTCCGACCAGATCCTCCTTCAGGGGACGGCTTGTCGACCTGATATCCACGTCGACCAGGAACCCTGCTCCCCCGGACTCCGGATAGATGTGCTCCAATCGCGACAGCAGCACTTGCAACTCTGCGTTCAGCGACTCAAGGCTGGTCCCGTCAGCCATCCGGAGTATTCCCGCACCGAAGAAATTCGTGAGGTTGTCCTGTGTCGGGTCGACCACATAAGGAACCCAGGCACGTGCGTCTCGTCGGGGAAACCCGAAATCCGGCGGCATCACCCCCACAATCCGACGTGTTACTCCGTTCAACTCGGCGGTTTTTCCGATCACTGCTGGATCCGATCCGAAGGCACCACGCCAGAGGCCGTCGCTCAATACCACTACCGGGTCCTTGCCCGGCAGCTCTTCCTCCAAAACAAACGTGCGCCCCAAGGCCGGCCTGCTTCGGAAGAGGTGGAAGAAGGAAGGGGTGACAACCTGAACTTCCACCTGCTCGGGCTCGTTCCCGGCCAAAAAGTTCATTCGGACATGGTCGTAAAGGGCAATTCCTTCGACCGAGGGGGCCTGATCTCGATACAGGAGATAGAGACCGTCAGAGAGCGAGACTCTGTCCTCACCGCCTCGTGCCGTGTGGCGGACGAAGACCAGTTCTTCCGGCTCGGGGAACGGGAGCGGTTGGATGAGGACAGCATCAACGAGCGTGAATACTGCGGTGGCAGCGCCGATACCGAGGGCCAAGGTCGTCACGGCCACTGATGTGTAACCTGGGTTTTTTGCGAGAGTGCGCGCAGAAATTCTCAACGTGACGATCCAGTTTCGTGTCCTTTCCAACCACGCGGAGAAGGTGCCCGCCCTGCGAGTTGCCGACGCCCGTCGCCGTCCGTGAACCTTGATGCGTTCAGCTGTGGCGTGAACGCAAACGTCCACGAAAGCGCGCCCCCATAGCACAAAGAGCGCTGCCGGGTTCTTCCCAATCTGTCGCCGCCGATCGCGGAAGAGCCGCTCCATTTCCGCACCGTATTCTCTCCGGTACTCATTCGGGAATAGGAGAATCAGAATCCTGTAGAGGAATTCGACCGGGGATCGTCTTGAGGAGCGCATTGTATGGATGCTGTCCTACTCGGAGAGGTTTTGGGGACCGTCGGCTGGAAGAAGATCTGCGGCGTCGGCCGCCAGAAGCGTTCGCTGCAATCTTTGCGCTTCCGCTTTGGCAACGGTTCTGCCGAGATCAGAAATCCGAAAGTATCTTCGCCGTTCGTCGTCCTCTTTCGGGTCGGGCCTCATCCCGGATTCTTCGATCAGCCCCTTCTGCAACATGTCCCGAAGAGTTCTGTAAAGGTTGCCCGGTAGCAGGTTCTCCCATTGCCCCGCTCCGGTTTCCAGGGCTTTCACGATGCCCCATCCATGGCGATCCCCTTGGGCGAGGATCACCAGGATGTCGAAAACAATGGGTTTGAGTGGCTTGCGAAGGTCGGCGGCGGAATGCTCGGGCACCTGATCCATCCTCGGTAAATAGTGTCAAGATGATTCTAATCAAATTGACGTATGATCCACCGAAAAGGTTTCAGCACAGCCCGCTACAGTCCGGGATGCCGGCCGACATGGATTAGGTGACAACGTCGGGTATTGTCAACTTGATGAATCCCGGGTGAAGCAGTCGCAGGAGTCGACCTAGATTGGTCAGGCACCCGTGGCCGCACTCCATTCTTTGAAGGAGCGGGCAGGTCGCATCAGACGCTCTCGTTGTCGCGTCGGCTGATGCGAGACCTCAGCACGATTGTTGGCGTATCGTCCCGATAATCCATCGCTTCGCCAGGAGATCCTCGACGTCGGGGCAGCTCAGGGAAAACCGATGGTACAGCAAAACGCAAAGGCTGATGATTTCGTGA
>JBDGYW010000116.1:0-11933 GCA_039588935.1 Gemmatimonadota bacterium
CGCCCGCATTGAGTGAGAGTGCCGCCGCCGTGATCGCTGAAGCAGTACGTGCGGCGAAGCAAGCAGGGCTGTCCGTGAGCACGGATCTGAACTATCGCTCGAAGCTCTGGACTCGCGAACGTGCGAATGAAGTGATGACACCGCTCATGGAGTATGTCGACGTGGTGGTCGCGAACGAGGAAGACGCCGCAAACGTATTCGGTATAGAGGCGCGCGGTACCCGACCGGAACTGGGCGACCTCGATTCAGCGGTCTACGAAGAAGTTGCACGCCAACTCGTCGAGCGATTTGACCTGAGGATGGCCGCCATTACGCTTCGTGAAAGCCATTCTGCGTCGGACAATACTTGGTCCGCCTGTCTGT
Organism: Gemmatimonadota bacterium; assembly: GCA_039588935.1. Lineage (GTDB taxonomy): Bacteria > Gemmatimonadota > Gemmatimonadetes > Gemmatimonadales > GWC2-71-9 > JBDGYW01. Next base: position 364 of record JBDGYW010000116.1, read on the forward strand.
GGGACGGCAAGGAGTTCTTGCGGAGCCGGATCTACCCAATTCACATCGTCGACAGGGTTGGCGGTGGAGACGCGTTTTCGGCTGGTTTGGTTTACGGGTTGCTCACGGGGAAGGACCATCAGGGCGCCCTGGAGTTCGGAGTCGCGGCTTCGTGCCTCAAGCAGACGATCGTTGGTGATTTCAACCTTGTGTCCGTCTCTGAGGTAGAGGTACTCGCAGGTGGTGACGTGGCTGGCCGGATCAAGCGATGAGTCTCGATCTCGTGGTGGAACTTCAAACGGCGGTTCTGGGCGGGGAGGCGGAGCAATCGCGAAAACTGACTGAACGGTTGTTGGGTGATGCCGTATCGCCGGAACAGCTATTGGACGAGGCACTGATACCGGCAATGTCGGAGGCCGGGCAACGGTTTGAGACGCAGGAGTTCTTTCTGCCTGACTTGCTGCTCGCAGCCCGCGCCATGAAAGAAGCCCTGGGATTATTGCGACCGCTCCTCGCGGATCGCGACTTCGAGCCGGCTGGGCGAGTTGTGATCGGGACTGTGGCCGGTGACCTTCACGACATCGGCAAGAACATCGTAGCCGCCATGCTCGAGGGAGGTGGTTTCCATGTGCTCGACCTCGGCTACGACGTTGCGCCCAACACGTTTGCGGATGCGGTTCGCGAGCACGAACCGGACATAGTTGCTCTGTCAGCGTTGCTCACGACCAGTGTGCCGGTGATGCAGACCATTGTCACCGAACTGCAGAGGGAGGGCCTCCGTGATAGAGTGAGAGTGCTGGCCGGCGGTGCTCCGCTCACTGAAGCCGGTGCAGCAGCACTGGGAGCCGATGCGTACGCTCCGACGGGGCCAGGAGCGGTGCAGGTGGCGTTGCAGCTACTCGCGGGTGAGCTGGATCCACCCTCTCCACCACCCGTTGAGAGATCCGCGTGTGATCCGCGCTCGTCGACGTCCATCAGAGGCCAAACGCCTTCCCTCATCCGCGAGCACCCGCGCCAGAAATCCCACGATCGAACACGCCCGGACGCAACCTCTCGTGAGTTGGTGAAGCAGGCCATCACCTTCAAGAGTCCAGCACGCCTGCCACGCCAACTCTGGCTTCTGCCGTGGGCCTCCAAGCACTATCCCGAGGAGGTAGCTCTCATCGAGCAGGAGTTTCCGTCCGACATCGTCACGATTCCGGTGTTTTGCAGTGAACCGGTACCCGGCCAAGGCAATGCCCACACTGTTGGCACATTCGTGGATGCCTGGGGCTGCGAGTTCGAAAACCTGCAGGATGGAATCATCGGCGAAGTCAAACGTCCGCAAATCGCTGACTGGGCAAACACGGGACACGTCAGATTCCCGAGAGAGCGTCTCGCAATCGATACCGATCAGATCTCTGCCTTCTGTCGGGAAACCAACAAGTACGTGATTGCAGGCACCTGTCCGCGGCCGTTCGAGCGGCTCCAGTTCCTGCGGGGAACCGAGAACTTGTATTTGGATCTCGGTCGCCCGCCCACGGCGTTTCGAGATTTCCTGACCCGCCTCCATGAGTTCTACATCGAGGAGTTGACGTTGTGGGCGCAAACGGATGTCGACGCACTGATGTTCATGGACGATTGGGGCTCACAACAGGCTTTGCTGATATCACCCCAGCTGTGGCGCGAGTTGTTCAAGCCGCTGTACGCGGAGTACGTCGACATCGCGCACAGCCACGGCAAACACGCGTTCATGCATTCCGATGGGTACACCACGGACATCATTCCGGATTTGATCGAGATCGGTGTGGACGTCTTGAACAGTCAGGTATTCTGCATGAATGTCGAAAAACTGGGTGCCAGCTTCGGCGGCGAACTCTGTTTCTGGGGTGAGATGGATCGACAACAGCTGCTGCCCCATGCAACCAAGGAGGAAATCGCCAGTGCCGCCAGGAGACTCGTGACCGCCTTCCACCGCGACGGTGGGTTCATAGCGATGTGCGAGTTTGGCCCCGGTGCAAGACCAGCTAACGTGCGCGAGTTCTTTGCGGTGTGTGCCGAGGTGTAACGGAGCGTGACGCTGATCGGCCTCCACATTGTCGACGTTGCACTCATCTGCATCTATGTGGTTGTCATCATCTGGGTTGGACGCGCGATAGGCAGGAAGAGACAGGATACAGAGGGTTTCTACCTGGCCGGCCGGAAGCTCGGCAAGTTCTATCAGTTCTTCCTCAACTTCGGCCACTCAACCGACTCCAACCAGGCTGCCGGAGTCTCGCGCGAGGTCTACCGGCAGGGCCTCGGCGGAATGTGGATCCAGTATCTGGTGCTGTTTCTCACGCCGTTCTACTGGTTTACCACAATGCTATACCGCCGTGCTCGGCTGATCACCATCGGCGACCTCCTGACTGAGCGATTCGACAGCAAGTTCCTGGGTGGTGCGTTCGCGGCGTTCTGTCTGGTGATGGCGCTGATTGGGGGAGGGGCCAGCTACATTGTGGCGGGCAAGACGATGATGGCGCTGACACCGAAGGCCGAGATTGAGTATACCGCCGAGGAGGCTGCGAGCGTCACGGCATTCCGCGAGTACCGGGACCTGCAGGGTCGCGTAGCGGCCGGATTGGGTACGTCTGAGCAAGCGCGTTATGAGGAGCTGCATGACCGTTTCGAACGCGGCGAGCTGCGGGGCCTCGTTTCGCACACCAACCCACTCGTGTTCTACATCGGCTATGCACTCGTCATTGCCATCTACACCATGCTAGGTGGCTTTGCGGCTGCGGCGGTGACTGATGCAATTCAGGGCATCCTGATTGTTGTGTTCTCGGTCATGTTAATTCCGATCGGCCTCAATCGGCTGGGTGGTTTCGAAGGTCTGCACGCTCAGGTACCCGACTACATGTTCGAGCTGTTCGGCTCGGCGGCGACGAGCGAATACGCGTGGTATACCGTTCTCGCGATGGCCGTGGCAAACCTGATCTCGATCATTGCCGCTGCACCCATGATGCCGACCGCGGGATCAGCAAAGGACGAAATGACGGCGCGCATCGGCATGTTGGGCGGAATGTTCTTCAAGCGTTTCATCATGTTGTTCTGGGCAATTGCGGGCCTCATTGCAATTGCCCTTTACGCAGGTGCCCTGGACGATCCGGATCAGATCTGGGGAGTGATGACTCGGCAGCTGCTCTTTCCAGGGGCAATCGGCTTGATGCTCGTCGGCGTTCTAGCCGCCAATATGTCGTCGCTCGACGCGCTTTCGGTCTCCTATTCGGCGCTCGTCGTCAGGAACCTGTATCAGCCTCTGAGGGGCGGCCAAACGGAGCAGCACTATCTGACCCTTGGACGAGTAATTATCGCCGTCATACTCTTGAGCGGCGTTGTGAGTGCGATGTACGCAGACAACTTGCTCACCCTCTTTCAATATTTCATTTCGTTGCCCGCGGTGTTTGGGGCGCCAATATGGTTGGGATTCGTTTGGCGGCGACTGACAAAGACCGCAGTGATTGCGCAGGTGTTGATCTGTTTCACGCTCTATGCAGTCATACCCAACGCGTTCCCGAGCGTTTCGGCGATTCGTTCGCATCCGGCGTTGCTGGCGGAGACTGAGCCGAAGGAGACGACGATCGTCACCGGCGCACTTCAGGAGGATGTGGATGCAGGGCTCGCGGATCGCGTAGGTGAGAGCATTCGGAAGCCGCACCTCATCGAGGCGACGGGGATCTTCTTTGAGGATGTCGTGCGTTCAGATCCGTCGGACCCCGACTCACGACTCGAGGGGCGCGGGCGGTTCCACGCGGAAATCTGGGTGCTGAGCTGGGTGGGAATCGACTTCTCGAGCCGGAGTAAGGCACAGTTGGTTGCCACGCGCTTCTTCTTCGACGCGCTGTTCCCGTTCGTGCTTCTATTCGCGATCAGTGTCTTCACAAAGCCTGTTGAGAAGTCCCGCCTCGATCGCTTCTATGGCAAGTTGCGTACTCCTGTCCAGCCGACGCCCGAAGCCGACGAAGCGGCGATCGAGCATGCGGCGGTGAATCCGGATGAAGGTGAGGGGAGCAAACTGTTGCCCGGCTCGAGTTGGGAGGTGCGTCGGCCGAGCCGGCTGGATGTGTTGGGATTCGGCGGGAGTTGGTTGCTGGTGGGGGTCGTACTGGTGTGTCTGTGGTTGCTAGCCACGGTGGGGTCGTGAGGGATTGTTGCTAGATGCTGCGACAGACACACGAAGTCCCGGGTGGCCCCGGAGCGCGCCCTTGTGAAGCACTTAGTTGGCCAGGGATCTTTCAAATATTCGCTCACAACAGTGCGCGAAGGGGATCAGCCGGGACGGAGTATCCAAGATGTCGCGGTCGGAGAACGGGAGGAGTTGTTCAACATCAAGATTGCAGAGAACGGACCTGCAGATGACTGACCATCACAGCGATCGAAGACGCTTCATCAAGGAACTTGCGACCGGAGCAGCGGTGCTCACTGGGGGACCAGTCGCATGTACCCGTTCGACCAGCGGATCGCCACCACTCGTTTCAACAGTGGAAGAGTTTGCGGCTGCGTGGCAAACGGCGCGCACGGATGAAGACCGCTGGCAGACAGTCCGCCATATGTTCCTACTCGAGCCCGACTACAAGTACTTCAACACTGGTGGGCTCGGCCCAGCACCGGAACCTGTAGTTGCAGCCGTCGATACTGCATCGCGTGAACTCGAACTTCACTGCGAGACGGGGCATGGCCGTCGTGCTGCAATTCATGAGAAAGCCGTGGAACTATTCGGCTGCGACGACGACGAACTTGCCTTCACCCGCAACGCCACCGAAAGCATGAACCTGGTCGCACGCGGTTTGCGACTCGGCGCAGGCGACGAAATAGTAATGACCACGCACGAGCACCCTGGAGGAGCAACACCGTGGTTCGCTGTGAGGGAGGATGTAGGGATTGCGATCCGAACCTTTGATCCTGGTGTGGGCGGTGGTGATACACTCGATCGGCTTCGAAGGGTACTGACGCCGCGGACTCGGGTTGTGATGGTCAGCCACATCACATGCACACATGGATTGCTGCTGCCGATGCAGGAGATGGCGGCGCTCTGTCGGGAGCGCGGCATCTTCTGCGTGGTCGACGGCGCGCAGGCGGTCGGACAGATTCCCGTCGACCTCCACATGCTGGGATGTGATTTCTATGTGGCGTCCGGGCACAAATGGTTGCTCGGGCCGAAAGGAACAGGCCTGCTGTACGTTCGCGACGAGATGCTCGACCGTTGGAAGCCGTCATACGTGGGTGCATACTCTGACGCCGGCTTCAATCTGATGGAAGGCAAGTTCGAACGCCTGCGACCGGCAACCGCGTCTGAATACGGCACTCGCAACACGCCGTTGCTTTTGGGCTTTGGTGCGGCCTTTGATCTATTGAACACTATAGGTGCGTTGAACTTCATGGCGCGGGGATGGTCGCTTGCGGCAAGGCTGCGCGAGCAACTGGCAAACATCGACGGCGTCGAGATAAAGACTCCGGCTGGTGACGGCGCTAGCGCATCGATTCTGGCATTTGAGTTGCCCGCAAGCGGCGGTAATCCGTGGGATTGGTGCAACCTGTTGCGGCGGGAGCACGGGATGCGATTGCGTCCAGTGGCCGAAGGTGGCCTCACCGCGGTTCGTGCCTCCACTCATGTATGCAACAGTGAAAGCCAGGTCGATGAGTTGGCGGAAGTGCTGGGTGATTTGGTGTGAGAGATTGTCTTTCTGACCTCGGCTGCAGTCGTGGTTCAGCCACTCTGTGAGTGAGCTGATGCTGGTTCTGACGGTTGTGACAATACCTGTTGAGCGGGAGTAGAAATGCGGAAGCGTGAGCAGCAATTGGGAAACGGAATGCTCCTGGTTCTGGTGATAATCCTTCTTTCGGTGTTCGGCCGCGTACATGCCCAGGTGCGAGATCAATATCTCTCGCTAGCGAGGCAAGCCTTCGACGAGGGCCTCCGGTCGATCCCCGCCCAGGTCGAGCGGTGGAAAGAAACTTGGGAGCCGATTGGAGCGGAGTGGGGCTACGCACCGCCCGGCGGGCCGCCGTACTTTGCCCGTTTGGCAGGTTCGCTCTACGAACAGACGGGCGACGAGCGATATGCACGCGAGGCCATCAAGTGGCTCTCGACACATCACGAATACAAAGAGTACTTCCCGGAAGAGATGCGTGGAGCGCGGCCGGATTATGCCAACGGTGTTCCGACAATAACCAACTTCTTTGAGTTGCCGTTCTTTGTGGAGGGCTATATGTCCGTGAAGGACAGCCCTTCTTTGACGTCGGAACGGCGGGTGCAGATCGAAACCAGCATCGCAGAGGCAGCGAACTATGTGGACTTCTTCCCCGAGTGGGGCCCACACAACCGCGCGATGCTTCGTGCCTACGGGTTGCTGCGAGCGGCTCAATCTTTGCCGAATCACCCAGACGCCGATAAGTGGGACAGACTCGCTCGCGTATTGGCGGCTGACAGTTGGGGCAAGTGGGACGAGGAGGATGCCCAGATATACCATCCTGTGTGGCTGATCTCTCTAGTCCGATACGCGGATGCTCTCGGCGACCGGTCGTTGTTCGACCATCCCACGGTGCGCTACTACTTCGACTATTTCACCCACCTACTCGATCCCACAGGGATGGTGCCGGACTTCGGGGACGCCCGTTGGCATGCGAATTGGGCCTGGTATGTCGCCCTGCTCGAGCGAGCCGCCACTGAGTACGACCGCGCAGACTATCGATGGGCGGCGAGGCGGATCTTTTCCGCCATGCGCGCTGAGATGGGAGAGACGATCGGTATCGGCAACGGCATGAACCTCTTCGATGCATACCGGTGGTCGGACGCCAGCAGTGCGGTGACGCCGCCGCCCGCCATGAGCGAAGAGGTGATGGAGGATCTCGTCGGCAAGAAGATCGTGTTTCGCGACGCTTGGGAAAACGACGCCAACTACCTGCTTCTCAACTACCGGGACGAAGGCCCGTATGCGTTGATGCCGCGTGACTACTTGCGTCACACTATCCCGGTCGAAGAAGAGAAGATGCACCACGGGCACTCGGACGAGAATTCCATCGTGTTGCTGATGAGCGGCGGCTCGGTGCTGCTGAACGACGCGGGCTATCGCCCGGAGATGCCGTCGGGCCCATCGGGCGAGTTCCGCGCTGACTACTACCACAATCGACTGGTTTGGCGCACAGGAAAACGGGGACGTGAGCAGCCATTGTGGGAGTTCCTTCAGAACTCCGGTGGGCATCGATCAGTTGAGACGCAAAAGATCGAGTTTCTCACCGCAGACGACTTCGACGTGAGCCGCACTCGCGTTACCGATCGGCGTGACGGAGTTCAGCACGACCGCGTGATCACCTGGTTGAAGCAAGAGAACGTGTACGTCGTATTCGATATCGTAAAGTTCCTCGAGACCGACTTCTACACCCTGTCTACGCTTTGGCACGGCACAACAGTACTCGATCGGAGTGATCACCATGTTGTCACCGCAGTGGATTCCATTCGAGGGCAGCAGATGGGACGTGACAAGGTGCTACGTGTCGAATTCCTTCAAGGCGGAATCCGCCAGCTCGGTACCTTCGACCTCACGCGGAATCTCGAACCGGCGGTGACCGCATACCAGACCCTGTCGAGTCACTATCTCGAAGGCCACGTGGAAACGTTCGTCACCGTGCTGGTGCCGGTTGACCGGGAAAATCTCGCCGACTCTCCGGTAGATGCCGTGAGTGTTGTAGAACCTCCCGAGAGGCGGGCTGGTGTTGGCGTTGTGTTGGAGATCAATGGTGAGGAGATATTCGTCTGCGCTAAAACCGATCTGCTGCGAGACATTCTGGCCACAAACTCGCGTCCACGCTACACCTACGAATCGGGCAAGGTCACGTACGGGCCGTTCGCGACTGACGCCAGTTTCCTCTTTGCGCGATTGGGGAGTGACTCCATCGATTGGGCTGCCACACACATGGTTGGCGTCTACCACGGGGAAAGAGAACTCTTTGCCGCGGGATGGAATACGTACACGCTGGAACCCGATGATTGGGCGACCGGCCTCGGCGCGGGTAAGTGGCGTTACTGGGAGGGGAGTGTGGAGCGGAAGTAAGTTGGCCGGGTAGGGAATCCGGACGGTTCTCGACTTGATCTAGAAGGAGTGTGCCATATATGCCAAGTTGGTTTGTTGAACTCAATCCGATTGTCCAGGCTCTCCTGGCCACGCTTTTCACATGGGGTGTGACGGCTCTTGGGGCGGCGCTCGTGTTTCCTGTGAGAGACCTGAACAGGAGACTGATGGACGGTATGCTCGGTTTCGCCGCCGGTGTCATGATTGCCGCGTCCTACTGGTCGTTGCTTGCGCCAGCAATTGAGATGTCGGCAGAGGGGTCCGTACCAGCGTGGGTTCCAGCGACGGTCGGGTTCTTACTCGGAGCTGCATTCCTGCGTCTGGTAGACCTCTTCCTGCCCCACCTCCACCCGGGTATGCCAATGGACAAGGCCGAGGGTGTGAAAACCCAATGGCAACGCACCACGCTGCTCGTCCTGGCAATCACGCTGCACAACATCCCTGAAGGCCTGGCGATCGGCGTGGCATTTGGAGCGGTAGCTGCAGGGCTTCCATCGGCTACACTGGCTGCCGCCGTTGCTCTCGCGATTGGTATCGGAATCCAGAACTTCCCCGAAGGCACGGCTGTCTCCATGCCCTTGAGGCGTGAGGGAATGTCCTCCCTGAGGAGTTTCTGGTACGGGCAGATGTCCGGTATGGTCGAACCAGTCGCCGGTGTGATTGGTGCAGCGGTAGTGCTTGTTGCTCGGCCGTTGCTACCGTATGCACTCGCCTTTGCCGCCGGCGCGATGATCTTCGTCGTTATCGAGGAACTGGTACCCGAGTCTCAGACCGGAGGGCACTCCCATGCCGCAACGACAGGTGCCATGCTGGGGTTCGCCGTCATGATGACTTTGGACGTGGCGCTTGGATAGTATGGGGCCAACCACCGTAAACGCTGTTGCTCCCATTCGCATCTGTGACATCGGGGGCTGGACCGATACCTGGTTTGCGGGGCATGGTGCGGTGTTCCACATCGCCGTCTATCCGTATGTCGAAGTGCAGATTCGGGTATCCCCCAGTGGTTCGTGCAACGGCCCCAACTCGAACGCGGTCGAGAGTCTGGTTGAGATCTCCGCCGAGAGCTACGGTGAGCGATTCACGGTCGATCCCGAGCGGGTTTCTTACGACCACCACCCGCCGCTCGAGGCGGCGATAGACGTAATGGAGTTGCCTAGAACCGCCAGGTACCAGATCAACATTTACTCGGAGGCTCCGCCAGGGGCATCCACTGGCACGTCGGCAGCCGTGGCGGTTGCCTTGTTGGGTGCCCTGGATCATCTCACAAACGGCCGCCTCTCACAGCATGAGGTAGCCTCCCTGGCACATTCTCTGGAGACCGAGAAGCTGGGGCTGCAGAGTGGTATCCAAGATCAACTCTGCAGTGCCTATGGTGGGGTGAACTTCATCGAAATGCCCCGATTCCCTGATGCTACAGTCTCGAATCTCCACCTACCCGATTCCATCTGGTGGGAGCTGGAGCAGCGCCTAGCGGTGGTGTACATGGGCACGCCCCACAGCTCGAGCCGCATCCATGAGCAGGTTATCTCTGACCTTGGTGACGCTGCATCCGCTGACCCTCGACTGGAGGAGATGCGGCGACTCGCGGGCCATTCCAGAGATGCCATTCTCGCAGGCGATTTCGCGCTGTTCGGTGACATCATGTCTCGCAACACTGAGCAACAAAGGTTACTTCACCCGGCACTGGTTGGGGAAAAAGCGGATGAGATCATCGCCGTAGCGAACGATTTCGACGTGCTCGGCGCCAAAGTCAACGGCGCAGGTGGTGACGGTGGCTCGCTCACGTTGCTCTGTGATGGTGATATGGCGCGGAAGCGTCAGCTCCTTGCGGCACTGGGTGCCCGCGGGTACAGCCATCTATCGATATTCTTGTCCAGGCGTGGATTGCGAGTCTGGTGAGCAGACGTCCCCCGGCGGAGGTCAACCTTTCCAATCGGCCAGGCTATGTCAGTGAGCCATCAATCGAGCAATTCCCGGATCTTCTCGAGCAGCGCTTTGCGTGAGAACGGTTTCTGCATCAACACTACACCGTCAGCCAAAACCCCGTGGTGAACGATGGCGTCATCGGTATACCCTGAGACATAAAGGCATTTCAGGGTGGGCTGGATAGTCGACAACTCCCTTACCAACTCAGGTCCACTCATGACCGGCATCACAACGTCGCTGACTACCAGGTCTACGCCATCCGTTTCTTCCCCATGAAGTCTTAGTGCCGCCTCGCCGTTTTCCGCCGTCAGAACCTTGTAGCCCTGTTTGGAAATGGTCGAACGCATGTAGGCGCGCACGTTGGCGTCGTCCTCCACCAGCAGAATCGTCTCTGTGCCCAACAAGGACTCTGGTTCCAATGTCGCCTGTCCTTCGGCAGTGAAAGGAGTGTCCGCCACCGGAAAGACAATCTCGAATGATGTTCCTTTGCCCGGTTCACTTCTGACCTTAACGGAGCCGTTGTTCTGCATCACGATCCCATAGACGGTAGACAGGCCTAACCCCGTGCCTTTGTCGCGTCCTTTTGTCGTGAAGAAGGGCTCGAAGACTCGAGACCGAGTAGCCTCGTTCATACCGACACCAGTGTCTCGGATAGTCAACACTAGGTGCCGTGTGGGTAGTTCGTTTTCTCCACTGACACCGGGAGGTTGTTCGTCTTCCCGATTGCTGGTCTCGACGGTCAACGTTCCACCAAACGGCATCGCGTCCCGCGCGTTGATTGCGATGTTCATCAAGACCTGCTCCATTTGGCCTGGATCCACCAAGACGGCATCGAGTTGGGCGCCCAGCTTGGTGATTATCTCAACGTCCTCGCCCAGCAATCTCGGGAGCATCTTGTTGAGTTCCCGGATGAGCGTGTTCACATCTATGATCTTGGGCTGGATGATTTGCTTCCGGCTGAACGCTAGCAGCTGACCGGTAAGGCTCTTCGCGCGCTCCCCCGCCTCGAGGATTCTTTCGATGTTCTCAGCCGCCTCGCCGGGCAGTTGCTGCGAGAGCAAGATTTCACTGTATCCAATGATGACGGTAAGAAGATTGTTGAAGTCGTGTGCAACACCTCCGGCCAGACGTCCTACTGCGTCCATCTTCTGAGAATGGTTGAGCTGTTCTTCCAGCCGCCGGCGCTCGGTCACGTCACGCAAGATTCCCTGCGCCGCTATACCTTCTTTGTACTTGATGTAGGACACGGTCGCCTCAACTGATACTTCGCCACCGTCGGCGGTTATTGCCGTGAACTCGTAGGTCGGCTCGAGTTGCTCGCCCAGGCCGAGACGCCTCATCCGGTCTTCTACGATCGCTCTGCTTTCCGGCGCGACGAAGTCCAAGAAGTCAAAGTCAGGCGAATTGACATCTTGCAGTGTCACGCCAAAAACCTCTTGGAACTTGCGATTAATGATCTCGAACTTACGGTCGTAGAGGAGGTATATGGCTTCGCTGGAGTGTTCGGTCAGATTGCGGAATTTCTCCTCACTTTCCCCCAGGGCTTCTTCAGCTGCCTTTCTCTCGGTGATGTCAGTG
>JBDGYW010000117.1:0-11895 GCA_039588935.1 Gemmatimonadota bacterium
GCCGGGGCCGAAGTTGTAGAAACTTCCCGCAAGGCTCACTACCGGTGGCAGGCCGAGTTCGCGGCCGTAGAAGTCCAGCGCTCCGGCCTGCCCGTAGTTGCGACCGAAGAGCACCGTCGTCGCCTGCTCGGCGGGTGTGAGCGCTCCGTACACCCGGGCCACCGCCTCCGCTTGCTCGCGCCATCCCAACATATCGGCATAGTCCTGGGGCAGGGGAAGATACTCCCCCCTGTTGGTCCGCACGGCCGTGGTGATGCCGAGCGCACCGGCAAATCTCGCCATCGGTTCAGGTGGCACGACGGGCAGCCCGAAAGGAACTGCGGCGAATGCCCACAGTACTATCGCCGCCGCAGCCACCGGAACGACCACGGCCTGGAGTCGCGGGCGGGGCAACCGCTCGAGTGCCACGGCGCCGGCAGCGAACAGCAGAGGGTGGACGGGTCCGAAGTAATACGACTTGCCGTTCATCAACACGAAGATCGTGAATGCGGCGAGCGCGATCCAACCGAGCACGCGATAGCGGCGGAAATCCGGGTGCAAGATCAGGGCGGCGGCACCTCCGACGGCCAGCAGGAACCCCGCCGGCTGCCACAGGATTTGGTCAAAGAAAAACTCGCCGAACCCGACGCGTGCGAGTTGGGACTCCTGGAGCACCGTCATCTGCTCCAGCACCGGGAACCCCAGCGTGAACTGTCCGACGACACTCGGGCTGCCAAGGACCAGTGCGACGCCGATCGCGACCCATGGCCATGGGCCGAGGAAGACTCGCCGGTGCGGGGTGAGCACCAGTCCGATCAGTACGGCGATACCGAAGAACACGATCGAAAACTTGGTGAACAATCCCACGCCACCCGCGATGCCCAGAAGGAGCCACCACCGCGGCGCTCCGGTGTTCACAAACCGCGCTAGAGCGTACAAGCCGAGCAGCCACCAGAGCTGATCCAGTGCAAGCGGTTGGAATAAATTTGCGGTGCGCAGAAACAACGGGTTGACGAGCACTGCCAGCGCGGTGAGGAACTGGGCCCGCTGCCCACCTCCCAGTTCTCGCACCAGCAGGATCGCGAGCAACAACACCCCCGTTCCCGCCAGGGCCGGTACCAAGCGATACGCGAACAGCGACGATCCGGCAACGCCGTCCACGGCCTCGGAGAGCACGGCCATCAGCGGTGGGAAGTCCATGTGCAGGACCTGGAGGTGTGAGCCCATCGCCATGTAGAGGAATGCGTCGCGATGGAATTCGTAGGGTGTCCAGATGTTGGCTGCGACGTGCGCGACGAGCTTGACCGCCACGAGGGCGAGCACCATCGTGGAGAGCGGTGGCAGATCCCGACTGTTCACCGCTCCAATATGCCACCTCCTCGAATAGGGCGCCAGGCACCACTGGACGGCGTTGGGATTTAGTCTCATGTGTGAAGAACTGCTACCTACCGCCCCATGCGAGCACCAGATCTTTCTGGCGAGTTGTCGACCAGAAGCGTGTTGCTGTGCGTTAGATTTTCGGGAACGTCTTAAGCCCTATCTCTCGCCCGCCAACCATGGAGATCTGATCATGGTACGGAAACTCGGATTGGCCCTCGTCGCCCTACTGGTGACTTCACTTCCCGCTGACGCCCAACGCGAGCTGACGGCGCAGGAGGCTGGCGGGAGCTTTGAGCGGGTCCAACCGGAGCTGATGGGGGAGCGAGGGTCTATGACCCATGCCTGGGCCGATTTCGACAACGACGGCGACCTGGATCTGTACGTTGGGTTCAGACCTGGGCAGCCGAATCGGCTCTACCGAAATGAAAACGGGAAGTTTGTGGAGGTCGGGGCCGAAATGGGCGTGGCTGATACCGAAGGGACAAGGGCGGTGGCTTGGGGCGATTACAACGCGGATGGGCACCTCGACCTCTATGTGGGCTACACGGCGGGATCGGATGAGGACTTGGCCAAGATCGCGGCCCGAATCTACCGGAACGATGGAGGTCGCTTCTCGGACGTGACCGAGTCTCTGGGGCTCGGGCTTCCCCTCGGGCGGGCCCGCCAGATCAGTTGGGTCGACTTCGACAACGACGGGGATGTGGACCTCTTCGTTGGATTCCGTGACATCCCAAACATGCTGTTCAGGAATGACGATGGAACGTTCCTAGACGTTTCCCAGGCCATGGGGATCACCGGCTCCAGGGCGACCATGGGCGGCGTATGGTTCGACTTCGATCTGGACGGCGACCTCGACCTGTACCTGGGCAATATGGACGGGTACGCAAACCGGATGTACCGGAACGACGGGGCCCGGTTTGTAGATGTGGCCCCGCAGCTGGGGCTCGACTCGGGAGGGAGGGCCATCGATCCGAACCCCGGCGACCATGACATGGCAGGCACCATCCGCCCGGACATAGCCGACTTCGACAACGACGGTGACTTCGACATCTTCATTACCACTTTAGGTGGCACCGACGGCTTCTATCGAAACGATAACGGGGCCTTCATCAGCGTCGCTGCCGAATTCGACCTGGCGCACGAGGCGTATCGGGGTACCGCAGCATGGGGGGATTTCAACAACGACGGCTGGATCGATCTGTACTCGTCGGGAACCCTCTACAAGAATGACCGGGGTCAGTTCAGCGACGTTACGCCCGACGTCATTACGGAGAGTGTGGGCGGATACGGTTCCATATGGGCAGACTTCGACAACGACGGGGCTTTGGATCTGGCCCTGTCGAGCGCCAACCACTACGTGATGCGGAACGTGATGCCCCCAACAAGGGCTACCGCTTCACTGCAGGTCTTGGTTCTCAACGAGCGGGGGATTCACACTCGGGCCGGTACGGAAGTGAGGCTCTTCATGACGGGCACCCGTTCGCTTCTGGGAACCCGGATCATCGAGACTGGATCGGGCTACAACGCTCAGAGCGTGAGACCCGCCCACTTTGGAATTCCCGGGGAGGGAACCGTCGATATCGAGATCACCCTTATGACAAAGAGCGGGCGCAAAACGGTCCTGATCGAGAATGTGGATCCGAGAGACCACGCGGGAGGCTTTCTCTCGGTGAGGGTTGATGGTGAGGGGAGGATCGTCAGGTAGAATCCGCAGCGCCCAGCTCTGTCAACTTCTCCTTGGCGTTGTCGCTCTCCGGATTCAGCTCCAGGACTTTGCGGTAGCTCTCTATGGCCAACTCGCGGTCGCCATTTACCATGTATGCTTCACCCAGGCTGTCATAGGTATTGGCGATGTCGGGGTAGAGTTCAACGTTGTACTCGAATATCTCGATCGCTTGGGCGACCTGAGTCTCCCTGAGGAAGTAGTAGCCGACTGCGTTTAGTTGACCGTCGCCGAAGATATGCTCGTCCGCTGCCTCGGCTTCGAGCCGCTGGTAAAGGGCCTTCGCCGAGTCGAGCCCTTCCTCGGCGTACACCCTGGCGAAAACCAAGCCAATCTGCTGCCGCGGTTTCGTCGGCTCGTAGCCCAGCAGAATGTCGAGCACGCCGTCACTGATAGAGCCCAGCGGTGCCCTGTCGTAGTTGCACGCCATGATGACACCGATGCCTTCATCAGGCAGCAGCAAAAACTGGCTACTGTAGCCGGTGTCACCACCGCTGTGCCCGATGGTCCTTGTGCCTCGGTGGCTGCCCAGGAACCAGCTCAATCCAACGTGGTGATCCTCGGTAACTTGGGCCGAGGGGGTCCATAGAACATCGTAGCTCTCATCGGCAAGAATCCGGCTCCCGCTCAGCTCGCCCCGATTCAGGTTGGCGAATGCCCATTTGGTCATCTCCAACACGCTGGAGTTGAGCGTCGAGCTGGGTGCGTGAGGCCGGTTGTAGGGATACACGTCACTGACCACCGGTTCCAGCCGCCACACGTGCCCCATCGTGCGCAGCTCCTCCGACGTCTCGGCATACAGGAAGTTGCTCTCGCTCATTCCCAGTGGATCGAGAATGTTCTCCTTGACGTAGATCTCGAAGGGACTGCCCGATACCTTGGCGATTACGTCCCCCATCGCGTCGAACGCCATGTTGCTGTAATGCCAGAGTTCACCGGGCGCGGCGATCATCTGTTCGTCTTTGAGACTGCGCACGTAGCGCTCGGCGGCGCCCTCGTCGTACTCAGGTTTGTCCCACTCGTAGTCCTCCACATCGGGCATGCCCGACGTGTGATTGAGCATCTGCCGCACCGTGATCTCGCTGTGGCGCTCATCGGCCAACTCGAAGTACGGCAGGTACGTCACGACGGGTTCGTCGAGGTCTATTCTGCCCTGTTCTACCAACTGCATCACGGCGGTGGCCACGAATGGCTTGGAGACCGATGCCATGTGGAACAGAAAGTCGACTCTCATCGGCTCGCCGCTGTCGAGGCTTCGCACACCGAAGGCGCCGGTGTACACGACCTCTTCTCCCCGTGTCACAACAAGCGTGAGTCCCGGAATCTCGAACCGCTCCATATTTTCTTCGATGTAGTTGTTCAGCACCACGGCAGACTCCTCGCCGGCGCCCTCCGGTTGGCGGCAGCCAACTGCCGTGCAAAGACTTACGAGAACCGAGACCAACAGGGTTCGTGAAGGCATGGAACTACTCCGTTCGGGTGGGTGTGTCCCGTAGGGTTTTCGTATTACTCTTGCTCTGAATCCTGTACAAGCCGGATAGCCTTTGCGAGTTCATTGGGAAGAACGGGCTTATGGACGTACTCGAGAATACCGCTCGCCTTGGCGGTGGCCTCATCGACCAACTCACTGAATCCCGTGCAAAGGATGACCGGGGTGTCCGGACGGATGCGTAGGATCTCCTGAGCCAATTCGATCCCCGTAATGTGCGGCATTGTCTGATCCGTGATCACAACGTCGAAGCTCTCTGGGGCATTACGGAACGCTTCCAACGCCTCATGGCTGCTGGTGTGCATCTCGACGCTATAGCCAAGAAGCTGAAGGCCTTTCCTGCCTAAATCCGCCACCGCTGCCTCATCGTCCACAAACAGCACCCGCTCGGTGCCGATGGGCAGGGCTACATCGGTGACAGCCTCCCGTTTGAATGCGGCCATGTGCTGGGCGACTGGAAGGAAGACCTCGAAGGTCGTGCCCTCCCCGAGTTCACTGCCCACCGTGATCGCACCGCCGCTTCTCTTCACGATGCCGAGGACGGTTGCCAGCCCCAACCCGGTTCCCTCGTCAGCCATCTTTGTCGTGAAGTAGGGGTCGAACACACGCTCCGCGGTCGCCTTGTCCATGCCGTGGCCAGTGTCACGAACCGTGAGTCGGACATGCCTTCCCGCGCGCAGGCTCGGGATGCGGGCAGCCTGCTCGGCCTCCAGATCCACTTCGTCGAGCGTGATTTCCAGGCCGCCGCCCTGATCCCGCATGGAGTGGTACGCGTTCGTGCAAAGGTTCATGAGCACCTGGTGGACCTCGGTTGGGTCGGCCAGGACCGTGCCACAATCGGAGTCGATGGACTGTCGAACCTCGATCGTCGAAGGCAGAGATGCCCGAAGCAGCTTCAACGCTTCTCTGACGACGAGTTGAACGCGCACAGGCTGGCGTTCTTTTTGTGACTGGCGGCTAAAAGAGAGTATTTGGCGCACCAGATCAGTAGCGCGCTCTCCTGCCCCCGCCACTTCCTGGAGAAACTCGAACGCTCGACTGTCTCCCGATACTTCCGACTGAGCCAGTTGGAGATATCCGAGCATCGCCTGAAGAAGGTTGTTGAAGTCATGAGCGATGCCACCAGCGAGGGTGCCGATGGCTTCCATCTTCTGCGCCTGACGTAGCTGATCCTCGAGTTCGGTTTCGCGTGTGACATCGCGTTTCACAGCGACATAATTCGTGATTTTGCCATTGCCATCACGCACCGGGGAAATCGTTGCCTCTTCTTCGAATAGCGATCCGTCCTTGTTCTTGTTGATAAGGCGACCCCTCCACACGTCGCCCTGCGACAGTGTCGCCCACATCTGTCGGTAGAACACCTCGTCATGCTGTCCGCTTTTGAGCATGCTGGGATTCTGCCCTACTGTTTCATCACGCGTGTATCCAGTGAGTCGATGGAACGCAGGATTCACGTACTGAATCTCCGCTTGTGCATCCGTGATTACCACGACCTCTTCCGCCTGCTCGATCGCGGTCTCCAAACGCAGCCGCAGTTCCTCCATACGCGACCGTTCGAGTTCCGTGGCAACCCGCACCCCGAAGATGTCCAGCGTGTTCACCACGAGGTCGTGGTCTTTGATGGGTTGGCGATACAGAACAACCATCAATCCGATGACTCGTCCGGCGGGTTCCTTCAGTGGGATCCCGGCATAGCCCTCGATTCCCCTTTTCTGCAGCATCAGATCGCGTGGAAACTCCTGTGCTACTCCGACAGGGTATACGCACGCCTTTTCGGAGATGACATTCTCGCAGGGTGTGTCGTTCAGGTCGTACTCGAAATTCTCCACGATCTCACCGTCCGCGCACACGGCGACAGTTTGCGCGCGCTTACGATCATCGCCCTTGAGCATTGCGACCAGTGCCAGGTCCGCTCCCAGCGCTCTGGCGAGGTGGACCACCAGATCTTGAAAGAACGATTCACCGATTGAGGATGACACGCCCTTCGCGACCGCGAGGAGCGTCTCCTCTGCCTTCTTGCGCTCGGTGATGTCCCGAATCAGCGTCACTCTAGCCTGACGGCCCATGTACGAGATCTCATGACCGCGGACCTCGACATCGATGGTCGAGCCATCTTTCCGCAGCGCCTTGTGTTCGTAGACTCCCCCATAGCCCGAGCGGATCTTGTCCATAACGAGGTCCCGATCCTCCGGCGCCACGAACTGCATCACCTCTTTGTCAACCAGGTCTTCGGTCGCACACCCAAGGATCTCCGGGAGCGCCTTGTTGACATCGAGCACACGCCCCCTCTCAGTTACCACGATGCCTTCTAACGTGGCGTCGGACAGGAACCGAAGCCGCTCCTCGCTCTCCCGCCTGGCCTCCTCTATTCGCTTGCGCTCGCTGATGTCACGACCGATTGAGATGATGTATTGCGGCTCTCCTTGCTCACCTGTGATGACCGAAACTCTGTATTCGGTGGGTACCTTGCAGCCGTTCTTGCATACCAGTTCCAACTCGATGGTTCCGGCACCTTCCTCCAGTATCCTCTCGATGAAGGTCCCGGCACGTTCTAGATCTTCGGGGCTGTAGTACGTGTCCGGGGCTGGCATACTGGCTATTTCCTCGTCGGAATAGCCCGAGATGTCCCTGAACGACCGATTCCAGCGCACAGCCTTGCCGGTGGCCGGTTCAAAGAGGAAGAAGGTGTCGAGTTGAGCGTCCAGAGCCGCATCGGTGAACTCGTTCTCCCGACGCCGCGCATTCTCTGCCGTTGTGTTTTTATCTTGGGTCATTGTAGGACCTTCGGCTTCCCTTCAACTCGGAGCCAACGAGTGCCATTGTCTGGAGGGCGTGGTATTGCTTCGTCTGTCAGAGGAAAGCCAACGGGGCCATCGGCACCTGACATCTCCTGAGGTGTGACCCTAAGCCAGCTCATCGAAATATCCGGCTTGGAACCAAGATTGGCAACATGGATCCCATCAGTGTCTCGGAACCGTTTCGAAGGGGCGGAGCGTCGCTGAGGTCCCGTGTCTTCTCGCCGTCGCGTGCCGCCGACCATATATTAGCCAACCATGACCGACCGGACTCCGGACCATGATTTCATCTCCCTCCAGGAGGTGCTCGCCGGCCGCTACTCCCTACAGCGCGAACTCGGCCGAGGGGGAATGGGCATCGTGTATCTCGCCCACGAAGTCGCGCTCGACCGGCCGGTGGCGCTCAAGCTTCTGCCACCACGCATGGCTGCGGACCCGACACTGCGCGAGCGGTTCATGCGCGAGGCGCGAACAGCGGCAAAACTCTCACAACCAAACATCGTTCCAATCTACGCGGTTGATGATGTGGGCGGCTTCGTGTTCTTCACGATGGCATTTGTCGATGGTATGTCGCTAGGCGCGTCGATCCGAAATCGAGGCCCCCTTCCCGCAGGTGAGGCGAACCGGGTCCTTCGCGAGGTCGCTTGGGCGCTCGCCTACGCGCACGTCCAGGGTGTGGTGCACCGAGACGTCAAGCCCGACAACATCCTCCTAGAGGCAAACGGCGCGCGCGCGTTAGTGACGGATTTCGGAATCGCTCAGGTGCAGGAGACCACAGGTATCACCGAGAGAGGCGAAGTGCTGGGGACCGCCGAGTTCATGAGTCCCGAGCAAGCAAGCGGGGAGACGGTGGATGAGCGGAGCGACATCTACTCCCTGGGAGTGGTCGGCTACTACATGTTGACCGGTCGACTCCCCTTCGAGGGTGAGACCCCCGCGGCGGTGCTCGCGAAGCACATCACCCAGGCTGCGCCGCTTCTCTCCAGCGTCGCGCCCGAGGTGCCCAAACATCTGGCCCAGGCCATAGATCGTTGTCTGCTCAAAGCCCCAGCCGATCGTTTTGCGAATGCAGAGGACCTCGCCGCGGCGCTGAGCCAAGCCATCGAGGTGCGGCGTGAAATTCCGGTGCCACTTCGCGTGTTCCTCAAGCAGAACCGCGAGAGGTTGAGTGGCTTGCCGCTGTGGGCTCTGTTCGTGGTGTATTCAGCGGTGGTCGCGTTGGTTGTGGGTGTGAGTGGAGAACCCGTCATGGCCCTAATCGTGCTGGCGATGGCCCTTGCAATGGGTGTTGTCCCATTCGGGATGCTGCTACGAATGGCGCGCCAGCTCCTTGGGTCGGGATATGGACATCAAGAGCTTCTCCTCGCGCTCAAAGACGATCTTCAGACACGCAAGGAAGAACTGGCCTTCGAGCGCGGCGGTGAGAGGAATTGGGTCGATCGGATGGCATTTGGGCTCCTGTACGGAGGACTAGCCGCGATGGGAGTCGGGACGGGATTGGCATACATCCTGGACCTGACTGCCGTTTCTGATTTGGTCTTTGGAGGTTTGATCGCGCTCACGGCGGGGGGAGCGATCGCCAGTGTCGTGGGGTTTCCCCTCACGGCAGTCAGAGGTGGCAGCAGACGTGGCTTGCCCGGAAAATGGTGGAGCAAGTTCTGGGAGAGTCGTGTGGGCAAGTGGCTGTTCAAGGCGGCAGGCCTCCGACTCAAGGGCCTCTCGAATGTGGGTACGGCGTATGGTCCCACCGAGTTGGCAATTGGTTTGGCTGCAGAACGTCTTTTCGAGGAATTGCCGAAGGCCGTGCGTGAACAGCTCGAGGAACTCCCCGAGGTCGTGAGTAGGCTCGAGAAGGATGCTTTGAGTATGCGGCAGCGCATCGAAGAACTAGATGGGATGCTTTACGATATTGAAGGCGAAGGGGACGGCGGACTATCGCAACGCGTGGCCTCGGGTGCTTCCCGTCCTGACCTGACGGCGCAGCGTGACCAACTCGCCGAGGATCTCAGACGGGCGCGCGACGATGCTCAGGCCACGTTGCAGGATGCGGTCACCTCGCTGGAGACCATCCGGCTCGGTTTGCTTCGTATGCATGCCGGCACAGGAACGGTCGGGGGTATCACTCAGAGCTTCTCCAAGGCCGACGAGATCGCGGCCGATATCGAGCGGCTCTTGGAGGGACGTGCGGAGGTCGAACTGGCCCTCAAGGGCGTAAGCGAAGGACCTTCGGGATCTGGTGGCTGACTTGCTCGCCGGATTGAATACTGCTTTGTCAGCTCGCTGCACCCACGAGCCCGCACTCGGCAGCGGTGGCATGGCCATGGTCTATCTCGCCGAGTAACTGGAGCAAAGAACAAATATCCCGATCAATGGAGGCCATCGCTATGGCTGAAGGTGATGGGCCAACAGACGTTGAACAGCCCGACAGACCTCTGAAGGTGAAACCACTGGAACATCCGGACCACATCGGACCGTACAGGATTCTTCAGGTGCTGGGAGAGGGCGGCATGGGTGTCGTGTACGAAGCCGAACAGACCGTGCCGATGGCGAGGCGGGTTGCTCTGAAGGTCATCAAGCTTGGCATGGACACGAAACAAATCGTCGCCCGGTTCGAGACCGAGCGCCAAGCCCTGGCCGTGATGGACCACTCAGGTATCGCCAAGGTGTACGAGGCAGGAACAACTGACGATGGCAGACCCTTCTTTGCAATGGAGCGGGTGCGCGGCATACCCATTACTGAATACTGCGACAACAACAAACTGCCCACGGAAGATCGGTTGCGGCTTGTCCTCGACTTGTGTCACGCGATTCAACACGCACATCAGAAAGGAGTGATACACCGAGATCTCAAGCCCTCCAACATCTTGGTGATGGAACAGGATGGGAAGCCGGTGCCAAAGGTCATCGATTTTGGCATAGCAAAAGCGATTGGGCGACGTCTCAGCGACCAGACCCTCGTGACCGAGTATGGACAGGCCCTAGGGACTCCGGCATACATGAGTCCCGAACAAGCCGAGATGTCTGGTCTCGATGTCGACACCCGCACCGACGTCTACTCGCTCGGTGTGATGTTGTACGAGTTGTTGGTCGGAAGCCTGCCACTGGATCCGTCAGAGGTTGGATTGCCAAGATTTATCGCGCAACTGGTGGTTCGAGAGACCAATCCAGAGACCCCCAGCGCGCGCCTGAGCAGTCTGGGGAACGCGCTCGAGCAGGTTGCCAGGCAACGTCGCACAGACCCTTCGGTGCTCAGACGTCAACTTCACGGCGATCTGGATTGGATAACCATGAAAGCGCTGGAGCACGACCGAACGCGCCGGTATGAGACTGCGAATGCTCTGGCAACTGATTTGGAACGCTACTTGGTCCATGAGCCAGTGTTGGCCAGGCCACCCAGCCTGACATACCGAATGGGCAGGTTCGTGCTCCGGAACCGATTGGCGGTGGGGTTGGGAAGTGGGCTAGCTCTGACTGTGGTCGCGTTTGCGGTGATCATGTCGGTTCAAGCCGGCCGGATTGCCTGGGAGCGCGACCGGGCGACACAGGAGGCGCAAACGGCCCGGCAAGTCTCCGATTTCCTCGTTGGTCTGTTCGGTGTGGCAGATCCCAGTGAGGCTCGCGGAAACTCGATCACGGCACGGGAGATTCTCGATAGAGGTGCTGAGGAGATAGGACAGGAGCTGCATGATCAACCACAGGTGCAAGGTAGACTGATGGACGTCATGGGCCGCGTCTATGGTAGCCTCGGTCTATTCTCCGAGGCAGGCTCACTTCTGGAGCAGGCGGTCCAAGTGAGACGTGACGTCTTGGGTGACGACCACCCCGAACTCGCCCAAAGTCTCTCGAGCCTTGCGGAATACGAACTCCGGTCGGGCAGGGCGAGCAATGCGCTGCCGTTGGCCGAGGAAGCCCTGACAATCAGCCAGGAGGTCCAGGGGCCCGATGATCCCGCCACGGCAGCCAGTCATCGGCTGTTAGCGTGGGTTTTTCAATGGCTCGGTGAGTTCGACAAGTCTCAGCTTCATCTCGACCAAGCTCTCGAGATCAATGAACGCGTGCTCGGCCCCGATCACATGGAGACAGCGCTGACTCTCTATAGGCTAGGCTGGCAGTTTAGGCTACTCGGCGAGTACGAGTCGGCGAAACAGCACTACGAACGTGCGATCGCCATTGCCGAGGAAGAACTCGGGCCCGACAATCCAAACCTTGCACTCTACCTGGCGGACCTGGGCGTAGTCTATTCCGATTTGGGCAAAGACTCGGCGGCAGGCGTCCACTACAAACGGGCCCTGTCGATCAGAGAGACGGCCCTCGGCCCAGACCATCCGCTCGTGGCCCAACTTCTCAACAACCTCGGCATCCTGGAGTGGGAGGCAGGTAACCCGGCAGCGGCACAACAGTATTATGAGCGCTCGCTCGAGATACAAGAAATGACGTTCGGACCGGAAAGCCCCAACGCCGCCGCCGCCCTGAACAACCTCGGCCTGTTACATCAGTCGACCCGGGAGTATGCGGTAGCGCTTGAATAC